>NZ_JBRIMD010000025.1:0-71012 GCF_052977325.1 Shewanella sp. 0m-6 | reverse complement strand
GTTTAAAAACACTCGGATTTTGCCATCTTATAAAGATCGGTCAACCGATCAATAAACTGCTAAATGATCGGCATTACTCGTTAGGCTCTGTTTTTGTATGGCAGTTTTGACTTAAGTTGCTGCATATAAATCTTTGTATTCTCAGCTTCTTGACGAGTAAAACTGTCAATTGCCTGTCTAAACTCATCATGGCAGATTTCATGATTTGAGAAAGTCTCCACCGGCTCAAACCCTCTTGGGACTTTATGCTCTCCCTGAGCTCCCGCATCAAATACCTGTAGCTTATTGGCAATGCAATACGCTATTCCTTGGTAATAGCAGGTTTCAAAATGTAAGCCGTCTACTTCAACTAAACAGCCCCAATAACGGCCATATAAATGAGTCTCTGTTTTAAAGTACAGTGCAGACGCAATACACTCTCTATCTTGATTACGAACCACTAAAAGCACGATTGACTCGGGCATGGTCTTAGCTAACGCCTCAAAAAATGCCAGGTTAAGATAACCATAATGCCCAGAACGTTTAGCATAAGTTTGCTGATAACAGCGATAAAACATCTTCCACAGATCGGCAGAAATTTGTTCTCCTTCAATAAACTCAAAGCTCAGGCCTAGAGGCGAGAGCTTTTGTCGTTCTTTATTAATGTCTTTTCGCTTACGCGACGTAAGTGACTGTAAAAAAGCTTGAAAGTCATCGTACTCGCGATTAAACCAATGAAACTGAGTGCCTAAACGCTGTAAGTTTTCCTGCTTTGAAAAATCAGTAAACTGTGATTGAGGTAGAAACAAACAATGCCAGCCAGAAAAACCATACTCAGATAAGCAGTTATTCAGAGTCTGGTTAATAAGCTGCCAGAGGGCTTGCTGAGCCTCAATACTAGCGTCTTTAGCGACTCCAAGGCGCAATCCTGTTACTGGCGTAAACGGAATGGCTGATACTAACTTGGGATAATAGGGCAACTGGTGGCGTTCATACGCCTCAGCCCAGGCCCAATCAAAAACGTATTCACCATAAGAATGGCTTTTAATATATAAAGGCATCACCGCTATAACGCCGCGACTCTCATCCGTTGTCGTCTCCCGAATGATTACATGTAACGGGGTCCAGCCACTTTGACTGCCAACACAGCCGCTTGACTCAAGCGCTGCCAAGTATTGATGCTGATTAAATGGATTACTATCGTGCATGAGCGCATTCCAAGTGTTGGCAGGCACCTTGTCGATAGCATCGATGAGATCAACCTCATACAGGGCGGTCCCCTCCTCACTTGTCGCTGCAGCATGTTTATCCAAACTCATCTCCCTTTGCCGTTACTGTTATGGTTAATATGGCTATTACTGTTACATTTGCCCATCGTTTAAGCTAACCACGTTGCCTCAGTAGTTTTACTTATGGTGTAAACATACAATATCGTGGGCTTATTATTTTGACTTACTATTTTGGACTTACTATTGTGAAATTATAGTGCGCACTTAATAGTGTAAGCTAACAGCGCAGTACGCATTAACCAAAGATCTGCAAACATATAATAACCCGCCTCATTGCTTTGTTAATCCGCTCATAATACAAACTCGCTAGGATTTTTCCCATCGACTTGCATTTAACACCAATAAACGTCACATTGCTGTCACGATATTTGAACCACACAGGTTTCAATCAACAACATTTAGCGCCACTTCTGGGACGACTACGACTCACTCGTTTCCTTGCTTTTATAACCGTTAATCATCATATTTGGGCAATAACAATAAATACAAAGGATTGAAAATGCGCGCTTTTAAGACTCTAGCTGACAAGACCCTAGCCCTTAAAACCTCAGACTTTAAAACTTCTTACCCTAAAATATCTGGCTTTAAAGTATTAGCCTTCACCATTTCGATGGCTATCCCCTTGACTACTCTAACGCTTGCTGCATGTTTCCCATTACAAGCAACAGCTAAAGAAACATCGATTTATAGCCATATGGCGACCGCTCAACCTATTTGGGCACAGCATGGCATGGTATCGAGTCAGGAGGCGCTTGCGACTCAGGCGGGGGTTGAAATTTTAAAACAAGGCGGCAACGCGGTTGATGCCGCGGTGGCTGTTGGTTTTAGCTTGGCTGTAACACTGCCAAGAGCGGGTAACATCGGTGGCGGTGGCTTTATGCTAGTTCACCTAAGCGAGCCTAATAAAACCATCGCTATCGATTATCGCGAAATGGCGCCCGCTAAAGCCCATCGTGATACTTTCCTCGATGAACAAGGTAACCCAGTGAATAAGTTAAGCCGTGAACACGGTTTAGCTGTCGGCGTACCGGGCACAGTGATGGGCATGGAGCTTGCATTAGAAAAATACGGCACCATGACCATGAAACAGGTGACTCAAACTGCGATTAACCTGGCTAAAGACGGAATTAAAGTCACCCCAGATCTGCATGCCTCTTTATCTGGCCTTAAACGCCGCATCGCCCAATGGCCGAGTTCTTCCGAGATTTTTTACAAAGCCGATGGCAGTGACTACCAAACCGGAGAACTATTAAAGCAGCCAGAATTAGCGCACTCACTGTCACTGATTGCTAAATCAGGCAGTAAAGGGTTTTATCAAGGCGAGACTGCTGAAAAGCTGGTTCACGCCATCCAATCTGCCGGCGGGATCATGACCTTAGGCGATCTTAAACACTATAAGGTTATTGAGCGTGAGCCCGTTGTCGGTGAATACCGAGGTTATCAAGTAGTCTCTATGCCACCGCCTTCATCGGGCGGCATTCACATTATCGAAATGCTCAATATGCTAGAAGGCTACCCCATAAAAGAGCTTGGCCTTAACACGGCAGCCACCTTGCATTTGATGACTGAGGCGATGAAACGCGCCTATGCCGACCGCAGCGAATACTTAGGCGACCCTGATTTTTATGATGTGCCTGTTAACGCATTAGTGAGTAAGGATTACGCTAAGCAATTAGCCAAGCAAATCTCATTAGATAAGGCTACGCCAAGCACTGACATTAAGCCCGGCAAACTTGCCCCCTATGAGAGCAATCAAACCACACATTACTCTGTGGTGGATAAATGGGGCAATGCTGTATCAAACACTTATACCCTCAACTTTAGCTATGGCTCAGGCCTAGTAGCTAAAGGCACGGGGATTTTACTCAATAATGAAATGGATGACTTTTCGGCTAAACCGGGCGTGCCTAACGGCTATGGTCTGGTTGGCGGTGAAGCGAATGCGGTAGAGGCAAACAAGCGTCCTTTAAGCTCGATGAGCCCAACCATTGTGATGAAAGATGGCAAACCTTATATCGTCACTGGTAGCCCTGGGGGATCACGCATTATTACCACTACGATGCAGATCATCATGAATGTGATTGACCACGATTTAAATATTGCCGAGGCCACCAATGCGCCGCGCGTTCATCACCAATGGCTGCCCGATGTTTTGCGGGTTGAGCATACGCTCAATCGAGATACACAGACCTTACTTAAAGCCAAAGGCCATGAGGTAAAAGTGAATAATGCCATGGGTTCGACGCAATCGATTATGGTTACAGAACAAGGTATTTTTGGCGCAAGCGACCCGCGCCGCGCAGGTAGCGAGACCGCTGGCTATTAACGTCATTGCAATAGGCGTTTAGACTAAGCCGTTTAATACAAAACCGGCCCTTAGCATAGTGCATAGCTAAGGGCCTTTTTGTGGATAGAGCAAAACCGCACTATTGATTCAGCAACTTATGAATCAGCAGCTTAAAAGCGATTACTCAGTCACAGTATTTGGCTTAATAACGCTCTAGGATGCTTAGCAAGAATCGAAATAGCATTTTAATAAACCTTCATTTTGCGGAGCCTAACAATGAGCCCTACTCTACACAACCAACACTCCCATAAAGTTACCCCGATTATTCTTGACTGCGATCCTGGCCATGATGATGCCATTTCATTAATTTTAGCCATGAGCAGCAATAAGCTTAATCCTTTAGCGGTAACCACCAGCGCAGGTAATCAAACTCCCGATAAAACCTTAAACAACGCGCTGCGTATTTTAACCTTACTTGAGCGTCACGATATCCCCGTTGCCGCAGGCGCACCTAAGCCGTTAGCTCGTGAGCTGATTATTGCCGACAATGTGCATGGTGAAAGTGGCTTAGATGGCCCAAAACTGCCCGATCCAGCTTTTGCACCGCAATCGATATCAGGCATTGAGCTGATGGCGCAAAAAGTACGTGAAAGTGACGAAGCGGTAACGCTAGTGCCATCTGGGCCGTTAACCAATATCGCACTATTTTTAGCAACCTACCCTGAACTTCATTGCAAGGTAGAGCGGATCGTGTTGATGGGCGGCGCTGCCGAAGCGGGTAACTGGACACCAGCAGCTGAGTTCAATATCTTTGTTGATCCAGAAGCCGCCGACATGGTGTTTAAGTCTGG
This sequence comes from Shewanella sp. 0m-6, assembly GCF_052977325.1. Classification (NCBI taxonomy): domain Bacteria; kingdom Pseudomonadati; phylum Pseudomonadota; class Gammaproteobacteria; order Alteromonadales; family Shewanellaceae; genus Shewanella; species Shewanella sp. 0m-6. The sequence continues at coordinate 66,606 of NZ_JBRIMD010000025.1, read as the reverse complement.
TATTCCTATCACCATGTGTGGCCTTGATATTACTCACCAAGCACAAATTATGGATGAAGATATTGAGCGTATTCGTAAAATACCTAACCCTGTGGCTAAGTGTGTTGCAGAGTTGCTCGACTTCTTTATGATCTACCACAGAGATCCTAAGTGGGGCTTTGAAGGCGCTCCACTACACGACCCTTGTACTATCGCTTGGCTACTTAAACCTGAGCTATTCACCTCATACGACTGCTGGGTTGGCGTAGAGACTAAGGGCGAATACACCCAAGGCATGACGGTTGTTGATCGTTACCAATTGACCAATAACCCTCACAATACTCAAGTGTTATGTAAACTCGATCGACAAGGTTTTGTTGATTTAATCGTTGAATGCTTAAACGCATATAACTAATGATTTTTAGCTAATGAGCTGCAGCTAGCCTGTTATCGCTAACGCTGTACTGATAGCGCTATATTGATAGCACTAAATTGATAGCACTAAATTGATAGCACTAGATTTATGGTTATAACTTCATAAGCGTTTATTTATAAAAATGAAAAGGCCACTTTCTGCAGCAGAAAGTGGCCTTTTAGCATTAAAACTTATCGCTATTTAGCTAGAAAATGACGATTAGTCTTCGCTAGTTTCAATTAGATTATTAATCGCTTTTGAGATCAGATCTTTCTTCATCTGCGTTTTAGCCACTTTTTGGTTAAACCAAAAGCTCATCGGCTGCTCAAAACCAATACCGTGCATATAGTTGTAAATCGCTTTACGCAGCCCCTCGCCGAGCATTTCATGATCTGTGCCCGTTGGATCTGTAAAGTCGACATCGTTTTCAGCAAATAAAATCTCAGGGCGCTCGCTAAGCGTAATACCAAACTGCTCAGGATTAATACCGATAGGACTATGGATAGTCGCCACAAAACGGTGCCAGTATGCAGACTGAAAACACCCCTGACTCATCATCTGACGTACCATTTCCAGCGAATCAACCGTTTCTTGCTCCGTTTGAGTCGGAAAACCGTACATCAAATAAGCGTGAACCAATATGCCGGCATCACTAAAGGCTTTGGTGACTTGGGCAACGCGCTCAACGCTCACGCCTTTTTTCATCAGTTTCAACAGACGATCTGACGCCACCTCAAGGCCACCACTCACTGCGATACAGCCAGAATCAGCGAGTAACTGGCAACGCGCTTGGCTAAAGGTTCTCTCAAAACGAATGTTGCCCCACCAGCTGATCACGACATTGCGCTCAATTAAACGCTTAGCGAGTGTAAACAAAAGCTTTGGCGGTAGCGCTTCATCGACAAAGTGGAAACCTGTTTCACCAGTTTCTTCAATCAATTGCTCTATTCTATCCACCAACACATCGGCGCTAGCGGCATCAAAACGGTCAATATAATCTAAGCTGACATCACAAAAGCTACATTTACGCCAGTAACAGCCGTGGGCGATGGTAAGTTTATTCCAGCGTCCGTCGCTCCAAATGCGGTGCATTGGGTTAAGCATTTCACACAAAGATAGATATTCACCTAATGGCAGGCCGTCATACACAGGTGCACCCACATCGGTTTGCGGGATATCGTGCAGCTCAGTGTTTTCGTTAAAGTGTACGTAAGGCTCGCCATTTTCATCCTCAGCAAGGAAATAGGTACGCACCAAATCATCAATCTCACGCTGTCCTTGGAAATATTCAAGCAAGGTAATAAATGGACGCTCGCCATCATCAAGGCAGATAAAATCAACAAACTCAAACACACGGGGATCTTTAAGCGCACGTAGCTCAGTGTTAATAAAACCGCCGCCCATTACAATAGGAAGCTCTGGATTGATGGCTTTACAGGTTTGTGCAATACGCAGCGCGCCCAACATATTGCCAGGGAAAGGCACGGTTAATGCGACCACACTAGGCTGGGTTTCTTCTAAATATTGCTCGACTAACTGTTCTAGAATTTCTGAGCTAAAACTTGGCTCGTCCATCAGGGTATCGTAAAGGTTATCAAAGCTTGGGTTGGCCGCAGCAAGCTTCTCGCCATAACGGCTGACTTCAAAGTAAGGATCAACCCCTTGAGTGATAACGTTCGATAAGTCGTTAATAAACAGCGTGGCTAAATATTTGGCTTTATCTTGTACACCAAGATTACCAAAAGCCGCTTGCAACACATCGCCAGATACCGCTTCCATCTGGGCAATCGTGTCAAACGCAGGGCCTTCAGGTAAAAAGCGGCGCGAGTTAATACGCAGTGCAAGGCTGGGATCTTTGCCTTGTAAAAAGCGAATAGCAGGTTCAACGGCAAGGTGATAGCGGTCATACTCGGCCAGAAAATTGAAAATAACATCAGGCAGCTGATCGTCTTCAAAGTGCTCGTAGTTTTCTTCCACATGTTGACGAATAATCTCCAGCGCAGGCGCAGTCATCATCTCTAGGAAAAGCTCAATAGCAGGATCTCGCTGCACCGCCTCATAACCTCGAGAGCGTAAAAAACCCGTTAAATACGCTGTTGCCGGATAAGGCGTATTGAGCTGGGTCATAGGTGGAGTCATTAGAAGAACGGTCATAGCCTGCCTTTAAATAGTAAAACTTGAATACTCTGTTAGAAACTGAACGGTTTGATACAACAGTCCATTGGAAAACGTACCAGTGACGACGGGACAGTGATAAGTCCGTAAAGTTGGCCTATGAAAGCCATCAGTGAAAACGGTCACTAAGCTTCCGTTACACCCACCACTAAATAGCTTCAGTAAATGCCATCAGTTTATAAAGAGTGTGGCAGCAAAAAACGCAGCCAAAAAAATAATGAGGGATTCTAGCAAATGTACTAAATAAAAACCCGAAAATTAGCAGATGATAGCTTGATTTAGCAGCTGCACTTTAGGCATTGCCTAAAAAGTGATTACCTTTGAGTAAAAAGCTCAGCGACGCGGCAGCAGGGATAATCGAATGATGTGCTCAGATGGTCACAGATGAACCTTACCTCATAATGACACTCCCAACTCCCTATGGGTCAGACCTGAAGAAACGAGCTTATGTGCAGACATTACAGAGGCTCGCTGCAAACGTCAAAACACTGAAAAATACTCGCTTTACATCAATAGGTTACATTGATATGTTGAGTGCAAATCAATCAGCGGTTAATATTTATCCGAGACGCAGGATAATAAGCTGTTCGATGTTTTCAAGGAGGATTCATCATGTTATTCGAGAAGTTAATCACAACGAGAATTAACTGTGACACCCATGATTATTAGCTGGATTTTCAACCGCCCGGTAATAAATTATCACTTGTCGTCTGTTCCCTTACAGATATCATTCTTTATCAGCTGAGTACTTTACCGCTATGAGCAAAATTAAAAACATCACTCGCATTTTTTTGGTATGTATAGTTTCTACATTTTTATCGATTTTATTAATAGAGAGCGTAGGTGTTGATGCGACTCAAGCAAATATATTTTCTTGGGGTAAATTTTCATTTCCAGTATTCATTTTACTTATGGTTTGTATTGACTCAGCTCAAGCATCAATCTTAAAGCTTATCAATTTGACGACTAATTCATCTACATTCTCCAAGACTAGCGGTAACCGTTAACTTATTTGCTGCACTTCAGGTGATAAATAGCGACTTTAGATTGTTTCCTCGTAAGACATTGACACTGGGGGCCTAAACGATAAAACAGTTCGACTAAGCTCAATCCTTAGCAACATCGATACCTTAGTTAACTACTGAATCAATAGCACAAAGTGATATAAATCACACTCTTTGCGCTCAGCTAATGAGAAAATAGCGCCTTTCATAGCCTAATCCGTTCTAGCCAAATTCATATGCAATCCACAACCTCACAAAACGCTGCCTCTACATTTAAAGGCAACGCACTTGCTGCTTTCTCGTTTCTATTATGGGGCTTGATGCCGCTCTATTATCATTTTTTGCCAAATGCCAATATTAATGAATTATTGGCGTTTAGGATCTTGTTCTCAGTCCCTTTTATGATAGTGGTATTCCTACTTATTGGTCGCAAGATGCCTTCTATTTCACAGCTTAAAGCCGACAAAAAGTCTGTGCTGCTGTGTGGGTTGGCATCACTGATTATGTGCGTCTCTTGGTACAGTTTTACCTGGGCTATCACCCATGGACAAGTGCTTGCAGCCAGCTTAGGTTTTTTTATTAACCCACTTTTTGCTATCGGCTTGGGTGTACTGTTTCTTGGAGATAAATTAACTGCAGCACAGAAAATGGCGGTATTTTTGGGGTTCTGCGGTATCAGCTATATGGTCTATAGCTATGGAGAACTTCCATGGCTTGCACTCAGTATGGGCAGTTTCTTTGCACTCTACGGCTTGTGCAAAAAATTTATTCGCTTTGACTCACTGACCTCTGTCACTGTTGAAGCCGCTCTATTAATGCCATTTGCCGCGATCTATTTAGTCTGGTTGTGGAGTTCAGATCAAAGTGTGGCAATATCTTCTGCGTTATCAGGACAGACATCGGTATTGCTGCTGTATATTGGCTCAGCTCCTGTGACGTTAATGCCTCTAGTCTTCTTTGCGCTGGCCATCAGGGCGACAAGCTTGTCAATGATAGGGCTAATGCAATATATCGAACCTAGCTTACAATTCCTTATTGCTGTTATTTTATTTAATGAAGTTTTTGATCAGGTTAAAGCGGTGAGTTTCGCCTTGATATGGACCGGACTACTGCTATGTTCACTTGAAGCTCTACCTGCGCTAAGACACAAGTATCGAGCCAGCAAACATCCAAGTTAGTGATACACGTTAGGCTGAACCGTAGCGATTAGCACTACGGTTCAGCCACCAGCTTGTACCATCTTAATCTTAATCACAGGAACGATGGGCTAAAGCCCAAGCTACACAAAGCAGCATTATCCGTCTTAGCCCTAACCGTTTCAACTTTTCCTCGAACCTAGGTCCTAGAACCTAAGACCTGCTCTTCCTTCTTTTAAATCATACCTTTCTCTGTACGCTTTGCTCCCAAAACTGCTTCGACAAATTATGGGTCTTGGTCGATAGCCTCGACACCTGCTCGCCTCGCTCTGTAGCATCCATTGTTTGCTCTAAGCTTTCTAATGACAGTTCACTGATCACCTGTATTGAGTGGCTAATATCATTGGCTACGGTTGTTTGCTGTCTCATTGCACAGGCATTTTCATCACTCATCAGATTCATCTTAATGATAGACTCACGCAGCTTTTCAAAAGACTCATCGACTTGCTTAGCGAGTTCTACTGACTGCTCAGCCTTTTGTTGCCCTGCTGCCATTGTTATGCCAGCCCTTTCAGTGCTGTCTCTAAATTTACTCACAATCGCTTCAATATGCGATGTCGACTCGCTAGTTCGGCTTGAAAGTTGACGCACTTCATCGGCAACAACGGCAAAGCCTCGTCCCGACTCCCCTGCTCTTGCGGCCTCAATGGCTGCATTTAATGCCAGCAGGTTTGTTTGCTCGGCAATGCCACGAATCACATCCAATACCTTATTAATATCTTGGCTATCTTGTTCGATAGATGCGACAACGGAGGCAAAATTGCCCACCTCATCTTTAAGTTGATTGATAGAGTCGATAACGCGCACGAGTAACTCATGGCCTTTTTCAGCCGACTGGTTACTCATCGACATTTCACGAGCCGCATTATGAATGTTTTGGCTCACCTCATTAAAGCTAGCGCTCATCTCTTCCATTGCGGTTGCTGCTTGGCTCGTTTGTTGGCTCTGGCTATCTGCACGCTGGCGAGTATTGGCGATAGTTTCGTTTAAGCTGCCGCTAAGAGACTCTATTGAACCCGCAGAATCGGCCATACGTCCAACCACACCACCGGTTTCGGTGAGTAGAAATTGCAGGGCAAAACTCACCTTACCTATTTCATCTTGTCGTCCAGTAAACACCCCAGTTGCTAATGGGTCGTCTACCGTTTTGGTTGCCTGTGCCACCAAGTGGTTAAAGGGTTTTAAGATCAGCTTAAGTCCAACAACTGCAGCCGAGCCCACCACAAGAGCCGCCATTATTGGTGAATAGCTAGCAAGTAGCACTGCACACAAAACAGACAACATTAACCATGCGTATAGTTTTGCGCCAAAACCTAACAGCGGTTTACGTAATGCTTGAGGTGTTTTTCCCGCTTGAATCCCCTGATAGATCCCTTTGGCACGGCTTATTTGCTCTGGCGTGGCTTTACGGCGCACCGATTGGTACTCGTGAATTTTGCCATTTTCATAGACGGGGGCGATATATGCATTCACCCAGTAATGGTCACCGTTTTTGGTGCGATTTTTAACAATACCGACCCATGGCTTACCTTGTTTAATTCGCTCCCAAAGTGATTTAAATGCTGCCTCTGGCATATCAGGATGGCGAACGACATTATGGGGCTGGCGTTGCAACTCATCGAAACTGTAGCCACTGACCTTGATAAAGCCTTCATTCGCGTATTTTATATTGCCATCGAGATTGGTGGTCGATAGCAAAATGCAGTTATCGGTGAGGTTTTTTTCTGTTTGGGTCACAGGTTGGTTATTTCGCATTGTTATCAGTCTTATCGCGTAAAAAAACGTACGCCATTCTTGCAAATATTTACAAGGAAAGGATTGATTACTATCACGAAAATACTGTTAGTCTCAATTTACTTTCTGTAAGTAAGCCCATAAGCCGCCTATTACGGGTTAGCCGCTTAGCTTATCAGCCTATTCCAGCTAAGCCCTATATTTGGTATACGAGAGTCAGTTTTTCTCAAGTTACTCGATTGCTTTTTTCTCATCAAACTCACATAGCACAGTATAAATAAGCCTAATAACGTGTAAAAAATCGCTAAACGCACGATTTGTTACAAACAACACCTATTTTCAATAGATTTACCACATTGAGTCGTGATACTTAAAGGGGTTAACGTCAATGCAATACAATTGACAAAAAACGATAACAAGCATACTCGGGGATATAAATATGAAGGGATTAACCCTCAAACCAATCGTTTCTGCCGTCGCACTCGCATTAGCACTGAGTGCATGTGGCGCTTCAAATACAAACACTAATACTAGCGCTGAAATACAAGTCGCTCCTAATGTTGTTGCACAGCAAATCATTGACAATAACGCCAGCAACCCATTTTTCAAGCCGTATGATACCTATTTAGGTATTCCTGATTTTGACAAAATTAAACCTGAACATTATTTACCTGCATTTAAGGCGGGGATTGCACAACACCAGGCTGAAATTCAGGCCATTATTGATAACCCTGAAGCGCCAACCTTTGCTAACACGATTGAAGCAATGGAGTTCTCTGGTAACTTAACCACTAAAGTGGCTAGCGTGTTTTACAACCTAACGGGCGCAGACACTAACGAGCAACTGCAAGCCATCTCTAAAGACGTTTCGCCAATGCTGTCATCTGCTAGCGACGATATCTTGCTTAATGATGCACTTTTCCAGAAAGTAAAAGCGGTTTATAACCAACGCGACAGCTTGTCTCTTAATGTTGCTCAAGCAAAACTGTTAGAAGACACATACAAGTCATTTACCCGTGGCGGCGCTAACTTGAGCGAAGCGGATAAGACTCAGCTTCGGGCGCTTAACGAACAGATTGGCAAACTTAGCCTAGAGTTTGGCGATAACCTACTTGCTGAAACCAACTCATTTGAGTTAGTCATTGATAGCAAAGCTGACTTAGCCGGCCTACCTGATGACGTGATTAATACTGCTGCGCAAACTGCAACTAAACGTGGTCACGAAGGTAAATGGGTATTTACCACGTCACGTCCATCTATTACCCCGTTTCTTACCTATGCCGACAATCGCGATCTGCGTGAAGCCCTCTACAAGGGGTATGTAGAGCGTGGTAATAACAACAATGCTAATGACAACAAGAAAATCTTAGCCGAGATGGCAGCACTTCGCGCCGAACGTGCTCAACTGATGGGATATAAGACCCATGCACACTTTGTGCTTGAAGAGCGCACCGCAAAGACACCTGAAAATGTGTATGAGCTACTTAACAAAGTATGGCCTGCGGCATTGTCACAAGCAGAAGCTGAAGTGGCTGACATGCAAGCGCTTATCAACGACGAAGGCGGTGACTTTAAGCTAGCGGCCTGGGACTGGTGGTATTATTCAGATAAGATCCGCGTGGCTAAATATAGCTTTAATGAGCAACAAACCCGTCCTTACTTCTCATTAGAAAATACCCTTAAAGGTGTGTTCTATACCGCTAACCGCTTATTCGGGATCACGGTAAAAGAGCGTACCGATCTACCTAAGTACAATGATGAAGTACGCACTTGGGAAGTGTTTGATAAAAATGGCGAGCTATTGGCTATCTTTATGGGCGACTATTTTGTTCGCGATAGCAAACGTGGCGGCGCTTGGATGAACTCTTATCGTCAACAGTACAACATGGATGGCACTGACTCTACGCCAATCATCGTCAACGTGCTTAACTACCCTCGCCCAGCGGGTGATGAGCCCGCCTTGCTAACATTCGATGAAGCTAGCACGCTATTCCATGAGTTTGGTCATGCGCTGCACGGTATGCTCTCAAACGTTGAGTATCGTTCACAAGCGGGTACATCAGTGCCACGTGACTATGTTGAGTTCCCATCACAGGTGATGGAAAACTGGATGACGCAACCTGAAGTGCTTGCGCAATTTGCAACACACTACAAAACAGGCGAAGTGATCCCGCAAGAGCTCGTAAAGAAAATTCAAGCCGCAAGCAAGTTCAACCAAGGCTTTGCCACCGTTGAATATATGGCTGCGACTAAGCTTGACTTAGATTGGCACACAGTGACTGACTTCACGCCAAAAGATGCGGCTAAGTTTGAAGCAGAGTCGCTAAACAATATGGGACTTATCACTGAAATAGCACCACGCTATCGCAGTACTTATTTCTCACACATCTTCTCTGGCGGCTACTCTGCTGGCTACTATAGCTATATCTGGTCTGATATTTTAGGCGCCGATGCGTTTGAGGCCTTTAAAGAGAATGGTATTTTCGATAAAGCCACTGCCGATGCATTTAGAAATAACATTCTTTCTCAAGGTGGCAGCGAGGATCCGATGCAACTGTACAAGCAGTTCCGTGGTAAAGAAGCGGGCATTGACCCACTGCTACGCAGCCGTGGTTTTTTAGCTAAGTAACGCGTTAATGCTCAATAAAAAGACACGTATTTAGCGTGTCTTTTTTTGTGCCATAAAAATGTCGTTCGCCATTATTTACGCCAGCTACAACATCTAAGAATACCCGGAAAAATAGACATTTACACCACCCTTAAACCAACTAACCAGTAGAACATAGCGCAACAAATTGATACAAGGGAAACCCAGTCAAGATCACAAATCTCTCATCAATTATCTTTATACTCTGACCCCGCTAATAGTGAGTTATGCCAAAAATAAACCTATTAGTTTTTTGGGAAGGAGCACTCCTTCTCGGGGTCTAAACAAATATAAGAGTTATGGATATGTTAAATAAGAAAGTGCTAGCCGTTGTTATCGCTTCATCACTGGGACTCACTGGCTGTGATTGGCTCGATAATGATGATGACAATAATAAAGACAATACCATCAGCGTTCGCCTGATGGAGACGACTGACATCCACACCAACGTGATGCCGTACAATTACTTTGTCAGCGAAGAAGTCAACGAAACTAAGTTACCTGAATGGGGCTTAGCACGTACATCTTTGGTTATCGAAGCAACGCGTGATGAAGTTCAAAACAGCATGCTGTTTGATAATGGTGATTTAATCCAAGGTAGCCCAATGGGCGACTATATGGCGTCGCTGGGTACTGAGCACGTTAAAGAAAATACTCACCCTGTTTACAAAGCAATGAATGAATTGCAATACGATGCCGCTAACTTGGGTAACCATGAGTTTAACTACGGCCTAGAGTTCCTTGATGAGTCACTTAAAGGTTCAGACTTCCCTTATGTGAGTGCTAACGTATGGAAAGTTGATAACTCGCTAGAGAAAGTAAGCAATGCTGCACAAGAGTGTGAAGTTCGCATTACTGAAGAGTTCTACGACCAAGCTGAGCATAAGTATGAGCCATATGTGATCTTAGATCGTGAATTTAAGAGCAGTAACGGCGAGTCTTACTTAATTAAAGTGGGTGTAATTGGCTTTACCCCGCCAAACATTATGGGCTGGGATGCATCATTACTTAAATGTAATGTGATGGTGTCTGACATCAAGAAAACTGCTGAACATTATGTGCCTAAGATGAAAACTGAAGGCGCAGACATTATTGTTGCGATTCCTCACTCAGGTCTAAATGACAATGACAATGAGTTTGCTGAAAACGCAACATTACACCTTGCCTATGTCGATGGTATTGATGCAATCATGTTTGGCCACGATCACCGTGAATTCCCAAATACCACGGGTGAATACGGCGAAATCGAAGGTGTCGATGCTAAGCTTGGTCTAATTAATGGTGTTCCAGCTGTTATGCCTGGTTTCTGGGGCGCTAAGTTAGGTGTTATCGACTTAACCCTAACAACTAAAGATAACGGCGAAAGCTGGAGCGTTGACCATACTCAGTCAACTTCAGAGCTTCGTTCACTAGTACCAAATAGCTCTGACCCAATCATCGAAGACTTAGTGGCTAAAGAGCACCAAGGCACAATTGATTACATGTCTACATCTATTGCTTCAATCGATGTGAACATGAACAGTTTCTTCCCGCAAGTGGTACCTGATTTATCTATTCAGGTTGTTAACGAAGCGCAACTGCACCAGTTAATGAAGTGGAAAGCAGAAGGTGAGTTTAAAGATGCTGCTGACGACGCTATCTTCTTGTCAGTTTCTGCACCATTTAAGTCTGGTCGTAACGGTCCACAAGACTTTACCAACATCCAAGAAGGCGAGCTAACTAACGCATCTGTTGCTGATATCTATGTATTTGATAACAATACACCAGCTGTATTGAAGATGACGGGTTCTGATATGAAGAACTGGATTGAGTGGGTTAACTCAAACGCATACAACAGCCTACCTTTAGCAGCTGATGAACGCTTCCTAAATGAATCATTCCCAGGCTATAACTTTGACGTATTCTTTGGTGGTTTCAGCCAAGCTGGTGAAGGCCTACTGAAGTACACTGTAAACGTAGAAAACGAATCAAAGTACATCAAGATTAATGGCTTTGAGTATGAGACTACCACTAGTGAGCAGATTGACAGCCTAACTTATAACGGCGTTGAAATTGCTGATGATGCAGAAATCTATGTCATTACTAACAACTACCGCGCGTCTAACGTGAAAATGCCAGGTGTTGATAAAGCCGTTCTAGTTAAAGAAGAAGCGGCATTTAATAACCGTGAGTTAGTGCAATACTATCTAGAAGACTCGCTAGCAGACAACCAAGGTGATGCATCATTGGCATTCCCGAATGCTGAAGTGTTTAAGCTTGTAGCACCAGAAGCACAAGCAAAAGGTGGCGTTTGGTTTGCATCTGCAACACTAGATGAAGCGTTCCGCTGTGTAGACAACGGCATCACTGGTCTTTCTACAGAAAAAGAACAAGAAACTAAAGCGGGTACTGAAGGCTTTACTAAGTTCCACTTTAACTTTGACTACAGCGGTGAGTTCAACTGCGCGGCTAAAGCCAAGTAGTTAATGCAAAGTAGCTAACGCAAAGTGAATAAGGCGCCTTTAAAGTAAATTAAAACTTAAATAAAAGCTCTAATATACTAAAAATCCTACTTAGCGATAAGTAGGGTTTTTTATATTCAATAACTGGGCGCTTCTTTTAGACTGAAACAAATGCTTAAGCTTTTAACTTAAGCCAGCCACTAGTTTGCGGGAAAAAACAATTGGTAGACCCAGCGCGCACCATAAAACCCTGCAGGAATGCCTGCGACAATTGCAACCATTAACGCAAAAAACTTCAGTCTCTTATGATTCAAGTCAGATAAAAGCGCTTCAATATCAGAATCATGCATCGATTCTTGAGACCTTACCTTATTAGGCTCCATGTCTATTCGACTCCTTGTCCTATTCATCACTTATTATGTAACAGTGTAAACCATAATAAGTTAACTGCAGATATAGATTTTAGTATAAGAATGTTTCTAAACATTCCATACGGAGTCAAACATCCATTGGTGTATCTGGTCTAAAAAAGATAATGCAACGGCTGAAATAAGTGCGAATGCAAAGTTGGGCAGCCAAGCTAATGCGTAAGTTAATACGTTTGCTAATACTTTAACGAACGACTGCGAATACGTTTACTAATACTTCAACGAACGACTGCTAACACGCAATAAGCATGCTTTATTTAGCGGGCGCAACGTGAAACCGGCACTGTTTATTGACTTTGTTCAAGCTTATACCCTCTGCTTGCAAGAGCTTTTGGGTCAATGTCTGTATTCGTGCAGTCTCACCGCTGCTGATCGCCCTATCCAATAAGCTTTGTGACTCAAATATAAAGCTTATCATCAAGCTGTCTGGCATTTTTGCAAAATTAACTTGGTGAGTCACCCACATAAACCCTGCAACTTGCTCCTTAGCGGCCTCACAAACCTGAGTCAGGATAATGCGAATCGTGTTATCAATTTTTTTATCGGTTTTTCTCAACGCAGTCTCCTTTCCCGCTTTAACGATTACTGACCTTGATTAATCGCTATCAGTTTCTTAATAAAGGCTTTTAGAGCGTCTTTAGAGCCAAAGCTAAAGGCTAACCCGTAGTGAATACCATTCACGCTCTTTTGCACTCGTTTAGGAAATCGCGTCATCTCAGAGTAATGACAATATTGGTCTTTGACATTCACGCCTTCAATCGCGCTAAAGTCAGCTTTAAACACTTCATAAGCGGGACGGATCACCAGTTGTGCTTGCTTGCCATCCACATACAGATAAAACGGTTCTTTCAACTTAGGAAGCATGTACTCGGTAACTTTCTTGATTGAAAAATTAGTTCTGCACTCAAGTTCACTCAAGAGTGAAACGATCTCATTTTGTTCTATAGCCAAAATAATGCCTGTTAACCTCAAAATTGTGCTTAGATATTAACGCTTTTTATCTACAACGCCTAAGGGTTATTGCGGGGGATATTACGTGTTAACAGCATGATTTATTGAGTAGAGCGCTTTCTTAAGCAAATCATTGAATTTAGTTAATAGACGCGGTAAAACAGTAAGCCTAATTCGATAATAAAGCATCAACAGTGAGCTCATTACCTTACTCTCAATCTTGTGAAAACAATAAAACAGCTATAGGTGCAGTGTTAGAGCATAGCTTTAGCCAAGCCAGTCAAGTACTCGAAATTGGTAGTGGCACGGGGCAGCATGCAGTCTACTTTGCCAAGCTCTTGCCCCATGTCACCTGGCAAACCAGCGATCAACTCTGTTATCACGCGGGGATCAATGCCTGGTTAACCCAAGAGCCAAGCGACAATTTACACGCTCCCTTGGTACTTGATGTCACAGAAAATTGGCCAATAGATAAACTCGAAAATGGCCAGATTGATGCGGTGTTTACCGCTAATACCTTGCATATTATGGCTAAGTCTATGGTCGAAGATTTATTTGACGGACTAGGGAAGCATTTGGCGCTTAACGGACAATTTTGCGTTTATGGCCCGTTTAACTATCACAGACAATACAGCAGCGACAGTAATCGCAACTTCGATCAGTGGTTATTTGAGCAAAACCCACAAAGCGCAATTCGAGATATTGAGTGGATTATTGAACTCGCAGCAAAACAGGGGCTAGTGTTAATCACTGATTACCCCATGCCTGCTAATAACCGGCTGCTGCATTTTGAAAAGCAAAGCTAACGCGTTAATAAGCTTTAAGCCACCAGCTTTGTCGCTAATATCTGGCGAAGCTCGCACAAAGAGCCCACTTGATAATGCGGGTTAATACCGTCAGGCTTCTCTGCTCCATTGCTATTAAGCCAACAGGTATGAAGACCCGCATTAATGCCGCCTAAGATATCTGAATGCGGGTTATCACCCACCATCAGTACAGAGTCCTTATCGGGATTGCCCATCAACTGCAATGCATGATTAAAGATCCCCACATCCGGTTTAGCTACGCCAACCTCTTCAGAGATCACCAAAGGCGAAAAACGATCCGCTAAGCCCACTTTTTCTAAACGTATGGTTTGTAATTGGGTAAATCCATTGGTAATAATCCCCATATTGACGCGCCCCGTTAGCGAGTCAATTAACGCTTGAGCACCTGGTAGCAGCTGACAAATTTCAGCCATTGCAGCAAGAAAATCATTATTGAGTCTTTGTGTTGAAACGGTGAGCTTGTCTGCCCATGATTCAAAACGAATATTCTGCAACTCTTGAGCGGTTAACTTACCGTCTTGATAGTCAACCCAAAGCGGTTGATTTACCGTTTGATACTGAAGGAAGTCTTGACGAGTAAAATCCACATCAAAACGGGAGAACATTAATTGTAAGCCTTGAAAAGCATCAAAGTGAAACAAGGTCTCGTCTGCGTCAAAAAGTACCCATTTATACTGCATGTTTATCCTATTAAATGAATACAGCCATCGCTGCTAAATACTGTTGTGAATACTGCAATCAATTGTGAATTTTGCAATCAATTGAAAAGTGCAGTCGGTAAAGTGCGGCAAGATTAGCGCAGTAGAGGTGCTGTTGTCTAATCGCAGTCACTATCGCAATCACAATCTCAGTTACTATCTCAATCTCTATCGCAAGCCCAATAAAAGGTGATCGACTTAGCGTATTTTTTGACAAACTAATGTACGGCGAAGGGATGAGGATTGGTTATACCAATCAGTATAAAGATTTGGTCGCTCAGCGAGAGTTTAGCGGCACTGAGACAAGGCAACGAGTGAAGAGCATATTAATTCTACGTTTAAGATCCCTCTTGTTCCATAAGATTCACAGTATCAGAGCCGCTAAAACTCGCCATTCTGGAGCGTTTTTAGCTGCCTACTTCTGCGTTGAACAACTTCACAAGGGAGCAACCATTCTTTCAGTTATTCGCCTTGAATTAGTTTTCCAAAAAACGTTCTGAGTAGATCAACTTCTTATACTGATTGGTATTATTGTGAGGTTATTCAATCTAGACCTTGATATCGAAAACACTCCTTCCCGCTATGGCAGTCAGGAGTGCTCCGTTAAAGCCATTTTACGCGTTAAAAAGCACTGTCATCAAAGGCCATAATACCTTCACTTGCCGCTTGAATTTGCTTACGTAAGCTCCGAGTCTGCACTGCCCAGTAGTTCATATAAAATTGCGCTGTGCTCAACTTATCTTGATAAAATATACTTTCATCAGTACCACTGGCTAAAGCTTGTAACGCCTTTTCGGCTGTTCGAGTCCACATCCATGCTAACGCTGTTATACCCAAAATTTGCATATAAGCCATAGACGCCGCGCCAATTATATCGGGATTTTTTGGCGCATTCGCGGCTATGTAGCCCGTGGCTTTTTCAAGATCGCCCGCTGCATCCATCAAGCTGGTAATATAAGGCTTCATCGCATCATTAGACATATTGTGCTGAATAAGGCCTTCAACCTGCTCAGACCATGCCTGCAAGGTGGCGCCTTTATCTGATAGTATTTTTCGCCCGACAAGATCAAGCGCCTGCACACCATTGGTGCCTTCATAGATCATCGCAATACGGCTATCACGCACAAACTGCTCCATGCCCCATTCGTGAATATAACCGTGCCCGCCAAAGACTTGTTGAGCGTCAACACACGCCTTAAAACCTTGGTCAGTAACAAAACCTTTCACTATTGGAGTAAACAATGCCGCTAGCTTTGACGCCGCTTTAGCTTGCTCTGGGTCTTGGTGTCTCTCGGCTTCATCAAGCCAAAGTGCTTGCTGCCCCATCAATGCTCGAGTACCTTCGTTAAAGGCTTTTTGTGACAATAACATTCGACGTACATCACCATGCACCAAGATAGAGTCTGCTGCCTGTTCTGGCTGGTTAGGGCCACTTAATGCTCGCCCTTGAATACGATCTTTGGCATAAGCTAATGCATTTTGATAAGCGATTTCAGATACGCCCAAACCTTGTACACCGACTCCGAGTCTTGCCTGATTCATCATGGTGAACATAGCGCGAAGCCCTTGGTGCGGCTCGCCGACGAGTTCACCAATAGCGCCATCAAAATTCATCACACAGGTCGAGTTACCATGGATCCCCATTTTATGCTCTAAACTGGCGACGCAAAGGCTATTGTTCTCACCTAGGCTACCGTCATCATTAATTAGCACTTTTGGCACCACAAACAAGGAGATCCCTTTAACCCCCTCAGGAGCATCGGGAAGCCTGGCTAATACCAGATGCACAATATTGTCGGTTAAATCATGATCGCCAGATGAGATAAATATCTTTTCACCAGTGATCGAGTAGCTATCATTGCCAACAGGCAACGCTTTAGTTCGCAGCAGTGCTAAGTCAGTACCAGCATGGGATTCAGTTAGATTCATGGTGCCGGTCCATTCACCACTGACTAGTTTTTCTAAATATTTAGCTTTTAACGCCTCACTACCATGAGCATGTATCGCAGCATAAGCCCCATGAGTAAGGCCTGGGTACATAGCAAATGCCATATTGGTAGCCGTTTTCATTTCAGTGGCGAAAACGCCAACCACCTCGGGTAAACCTTGGCCACCATACTCAGGATCACAGGTGAGAGTTGCCCAACCGTTGTCAACATATTGCTGATAAGCATCAATAAAGCCTTTAGGTGTGACCACTTTACCATCAACTAAGCGGCAACCTTCCACATCCCCACTGCCATTTAATGGAAGCATAATATCGGTGGTAAAGTCTGCGACGCCTTGCAGAACGGCATCAATCAATTCCGGGTCAAATTCATCAAAGCCAGTTAGGTTTTCTTGTTGATAAACATTGAGAAGTTCGCCAAGAACAAACTGATAGTCACGTATTGGCGCTTGATAAATAGGCATAATGTAGTCCCTTTCATCTCTTATTAATAGTTATGAGTAATGGTCAGTGCTCTGACCACCATAACTAAGTTTGCACAAAAACTCAGCAATAATCTGACTTTGTTTGTACAAGAGAACAGCATTACCGTAAATACAGTCAAAAGAAGGCTTATCTCTAAATTGAAAAACGGGTAAGCTGAATCAATTATTCGTGCTAACGCTATGAAAGGACAACTCCCCATGGGTTCGGTCACCACCAAAAAACATGCTAACGGACTAGAATATGTCGACGTCAATACGCCTTTGTGTAAGGCCAGGATTTTTATGCAAGGGGCGCAAATTGATTACTTTGAGCCTGTAGGCAAAAAGCCATTACTTTGGGTGTCTAGCGCCGACGACTATGAACCTGGTAATGGTATTAGGGGCGGTATTCCAGTGTGTTGGCCTTGGTTTGGTATGAGTGATAACCCAGACTTTCCACAGCACGGGTTTGCTCGTACCCGCATCTGGTCTCTGGAGTCAGTTAAGATGCGAAATCAACTCGTTGATTTAAAGTTCACCTTGAAAATTAGCGAGGAGGATAAACAGTTTTGGCCTCACGATACTGACGTAACGATGCTGTTTACCCTAAGCGACACGCTCAGTGTCAGTCTCATCAACACCAACCATAGTGATTATGATGTCAGTCTAACTCAGGCGTTGCACAGCTATTTTCCAATCAGCGATATTCACCAATTAAAAGCGACAGGCTTTAGTGCGTCTAAGTATATTGAATTTGCTAAAGGCCCCTTCCCACAAGAAGGTGATAGCGTTGATTTTACCCGTGAAACTGACCGGGTTTATACAGATTTAAGTGATTGCCAAGAATTACATACACCAGATGGTGTAATTGAAGTGCGCCGCGAAAACAGCAAGAGCGCCGTGCTTTGGAACCCTTGGATAGAGAAGTCTGAGCGTTTATCTCGTTTCAATAGTGATGACTACCTAACGATGGTGTGTCTAGAAGCGGCAAATGTATTAGAAGATAAAGTGATATTGGCGCCTAACGAGAGCCATACATTGACAACCCATATCGCTTGGAAAGCGTAAACGTTTAGCATGAGAAGGTCTAATCACAGATCTTCTCTCTTACTTATACTTCTTAATGAGTCCGTAGCTCTCACTGAGTTAATAAGCCTATTGAGTTCATATTCACCTCAGACTCAGACACTGCACAGTGACCATTACACATGACCTTTAAAATCTATAAATGACTAGGTCAGATATAAGTTGTCTGCATAAGTCTCTCCCTTATGTTTTAAGTCGGTTATACAACTAAAAGCGAGTGTTTTTAATTCTCAGTCATCGCCTATTCAGCTCTAGAGTTAAGATGTTAGAATCCTCAGACTATACTGAAAGCGAGCAGGCAAATATCGCCTTTAGCCAACGACAGATGGAACCTTTCAAGTGCAACAGGCAGGACTGAAAAGCTGGCGACATAAAGCCGCACGATATACAGGTATCTTACTCTTAACCATAGTTACGCTTGCTGCTATCCTTGGTGGGGTCGTATTGTGCAATTACGAAAGAGTCACCATAGATTTAGCAAACCAGTTTCTAGCGCCTTATAACACCCAAATAAATCAACTTAGCTTTAACCCAAAAAGCTTAACTCATTGGCATGTATCGAGCACAGAATTGACGGTTGATAGCACTGATATAAAAATTACCGACCTCAATATCTTATTTGATAAAAAAACCAAACCCTGGGCTTTGAAAGTTAGCGATCTGTTGGCATTATCTGTAGAAGAAATAGATGTAAAACTTGCGCTAAATGCCTTATCAGTCTCAAGACAAACTGATAATGAAGCAGGACCGACAATTGGCCTTAACTTTGACGCCTTTCCCGATATTGAGCTCACACAAACACGCATCGCTTTGCAAGGAGCAAAAGCTAACGCCCCAATCATTGAGCTAAATAATCTGAGCTTAAACAAGCAAGGCGAACTTAAAAGCCAAATTGTGCTAGATAATCAGCCTCTACTTAGCCTGTCAGCCAAGCTAACCACTGAGCAATGGCGTGCGACCTCTAGTATTGACTTAACACTGCTGCAATCATTTAGTCGCCGCTTAGCAGCAACAGAGAAAATGCTTTATGCAAAACAAGCTAAAACACACCATAGCGCGCAACCTACAAGTCTATTATCGCCGTTGTATCGACTGACCCAGTCAATAGACGACAAAAATATCAGCTTTGATGCCACTTTGGACTCAACACTGAAACTGGATTTAACAACCGCAATCTTAACCTCTGAGCACAGTCTGCGCGGCACAAAATTAGTTTTATATAATCTTGCTGATGTCACATTGCAACCTGTCAGTTATAACCTTAGTGCTGAACAACAGAGCCAAGAAAGCTTAGGCACACTTAACTTTGATATAACTGGCCATATTGGCACACCGATTTTAACGGTCATGCCTTTTAAACTGCCACTTAGCCTGGAGCAACATGAGCAGCTATTACATCTGCTCAATGACAAACCGTTCGAACAAGCGCTGAGCAATTTGTATCAAGAGTTAAGCTATAACACCTTAAACAAACATAAAGGTCTAAGTCTGTTACTTAGCGTTGACGAAGGCTTGAGCTATCAGATAGGACAACCATCGCCAGCTGCGCCGCAGCTAAAAATACCTGCACTATCACTATCGATAAAAGACAGCCGCTTAGATGCGAAAATATTCGTTTCGCAGCTCGGCTATCAACTGCTTGGCTCTAACTCGGTATCAACTGCTACTTCTACCGCTGGTGATTACCGACTGAGCGCCGATTGGCAACTTGAGGTTAAACATGACCAAAGCATTACTCTTAACCAATTGTGGCCTAAGCTCAGAGAACTCCCCTACCAGATTAAGATAGGCAAGGCGTCATTGACAATGCAGGGGGAAATGACCGCTGCTAAGTCTAATCAACAGACTAGTTACAGTATTAAGGTCGCAAGTAACGCGGCACAAATCACCAATGGCATAACAATAGTCAGCCCAAAGTTAGCTGTTAACGCTGGATCAGCATTAGACGCTACACCACAAGCTATTTCACAAGCTAAGCCTGCAGTGCTCAGTAGCCATATTGAGCAAACTAAACTCTCAATTAACTCCCCTATCGAATACCGTTATCAGCAGGGAGTCACCCACTTCACCTTTCCAGCGCTTAGCTATCAAGTCACTGGTATTGACGGTGACCTGCAGCTAAGCAATACGCGTGAAGAGCAATATAAGCTTCGACTTGATCATCTTGATTTTGCACTTAAACAACCTATGCCGCTAACATTTACAACGGCTAACGCCAGTAATAACGAAAGTGCTAACTATAAAAATAGTAACGCTAAAAATTTATCGTTTACTCGCGAGCTGCTAACCCAGCAACTACATAATCAAATAAGCTTAACCCTTACACAACTTAGTCTCGACAAGTCTGGCTATAGCCCTGTCAGTCAGACAAAAAATAACAATGCCAACCAACTTAATCAACGCCGCATCAAGCAAAAACTGGTTCAGCTCGACACCGTTGAATTAAGCCAGCAGCTGACACTAAATCAGCAGCGGTTAAGTAGCGATGAAAACTGGCAGATTAATGATCTTTTCTTCACTAGTCAGCATCAGTTTGTGCCGCAATTAAGCAATTTGACTCGCTTTAACTTAAGCGGAGATTGGCAATTTAGTAGTAAATTCGCCCCAATTCTGGCTTTTTTAAGCCAAACAGACAGTTTACCTGACACGCTAGACATCCAAGGTAATACTGAGCTGGTTATGCATTATCAGCTTAAAAAGAACCAGCAGCTGGCGTTCAACATGGTGATTGACCCAAAGGTTAACGATATCAAAGGCAGCCTTTACAACCTGCCCTTCGATGGGGGCAATATGGATACGCAATGCCAGTATCGTTGGCAACAAAATAGCGCGAAAAAGCATGCAAGCTCATTTGCTTGCGACAATATAAAACTGTCGCTGCTGGCCTTTAATCCTGGCGTAATGATCACCGATATCAAAGCTGAAGCCGCAGTCTCTTTCAGTACTGGATCAGATGTTGCCCCCCAGCCAACAAGCACAAACAGCAAGCAAAATTTAGCGCTTGCACAACTACTTTTAGGCGTGAAGCAAGCCTCTGTCAGGCTGACTGCCCAAGGAGATTTACTCGGTGGCCAACTGCTTATCCCACAGTTTCAATTAAACCTTAGAAAACCATCATCAGCCTATTTTGTTTTACAGCATATTGATTTAACTAAGGTATTAGCCATTCACCCTTTAGTCGGTATTTCCGCTGACGGTATTTTTGATGGCGTGCTCCCCGTCAGCATCGAAAAAGGTAAAGCCAGTATCAGCGGAGGAAGACTCGCTGCGCGCCCCCCAGGCGGCTATATCGCTATAGGTAATAATCCCGCCGTTGAGAAGATGCGCCAAAGCCAACCCTACCTAGAGTTTGCTTTCTCAGCACTAGAACACCTTAACTACTCAGAACTCTCAAGTAGTTTCGATATGGACGCTCAAGGCGATGCTAAATTGAAAGTGAATGTAAAAGGACGTAGCCAGGGTATTGAACGACCTATCCACTTCAACTACTCTCAAGAGGAGAACATGATACAGTTGCTCAGAAGTTTACAGATAGGTGACAATTTACAGAACCAGATTGAACGCGCAGTTAAATAATCATAAATATTCAAAGAGTTATAACTGATTAAAAACCTGTATGTAGCGCTATACTGATTAAAACCTCAAATTAGCCCAACCCGTTAAGGAAAAGGATAAGCCAATGAAAACATTGCATAGTCCGAAATTGTTATTAAGCCTAGTGCTCGCGCTATATGCTCTAGTTGGTTGCAGCCCGACGGTTAAGATTGAGCCGCCAGATAAACCCATTGTCATCAATCTCAACGTAAAGATTGAACATGAGATTAAAATCAAGGTCGACAAACAGTTAGATCAACTCTTAACCAACGACGAACTGTTTTAAGCAAAGGAAATAAAGGAGAACGCCATGAAGTCAAAATTACTTGTGCTTGTTACAAGCCTAATACTCAGCTTTAATGCCTTTGCAATCTCACTGCAAGATGCCAAAGCTCAGGGTCTAGTAGGAGAACAAACCAATGGCTATTTAGGTGTGGTCATTGTCTCGGCTGAGGCAAAAGCCGTTACAAGCTCGGTGAACGCAAAACGTAAAGCACACTATGAAAAAATAGCAAAGCAGAACAATATTTCTGTTAATGATGTCGCAAAGCTCGCCGCAGAGAAAGCGATTCAAGCAAGCAAAAAAGGCCATTATATTCAAAACCAATCTGGCAAGTGGATTAAGAAATAAGAGGCTCCGTAAAGCGGCCGTTATACTATAGCGGCCTAACGGTTTAGCAGCTTAGCGTAAACCCTGCTGCAGAGTATAGCCTTGTGTATGCGCTTGCCCTTTTTCTGCATTTTTTGGCTAACGTGCAAAAAATCAATTCCTAATTAAGCAAAATTTCACACCTTTTTAGTCCTCGGCATTTTGCCAAATGGTTTCCCGATGCGCATTTTATGGATTTTATCGGTAAGCCCTTTACTTTACAGCAGCTATAACTCATTTAACCACATGGTTTTTCGCAGGTTTAATCTTTGGCGTACCTATCTGGTAAGATAATGAATATTTATATAAAAAGTAAGTAGTTAGCCACATTATAATTAGTATAAAGTATTAGCCCGTAAATGAGAGCCTTAGTCGCCAAGGAAGCATAACATCATGATCCGTCGCTTAATCGATAAATTGAGTCCGACATTATATGTCCAGATATGGGAGAACCGTATCCGGGTTGTTGATATTGAAACCAATGGCGTATTTGATGAACAGCCGCACCTACAAGTAGAGTCGAGTAAAAACGGAGCAAAGATTGTGACCGCTTTTGGTAATAAGGCTTACGTTAATCCATTGAACCCTTTTTCTCATCCTAGAGCACTTCTCAATGATTTCTTTGTTGCTGAACGATTACTCAAGGAGATAATTAACCAACTCGCTGGCAAAAAACTCCTATCTCCCGCTCCTATAATCATTATCCATCCAATGGAAAAAACAGAGGGGGGCTTAACTATGATAGAAATTAGAGCATTTCGAGAAATGGCTATAGGCGCTGGCGCCAGAGATGTTGTTATCCATCAAGGCCAAGAGTCATTAATAAACACAGAAATCAATTTCAAAGAACTTGCAAAACAGGAGCAAAGGCTAGCTTTAACGTTATTGTCTATGCATTGAGCAGATATAAGCTAAACCATTACCAATTAAATTTATATAAAATGGGCTAAAACACTTGAAAAAAAACACTATTTTAGGCTACTCACTCTTAATCTTGTTCTCTGTTACCGCCCTAGCAAATGAGATTGATTGCGACAGTGCTTACTCGACAATCGAGATAAATCAATGTGCGGCACAGGAGCTCGATACAGCTAACATTGAGATGCAAACCTACTTAGCTAAAGCTTATGAGCACAACAGTTACGATGCAGAGCTAATTAGCGCAATTAAAGCTGCGCAACTAGACTGGCAACAGTATTTAACATCCCACTGTGACGCGGTATACACTCAGTGGCGTGAGGGCACTATTCGCGGCGTTATGGCCATTTCATGCCAAACAAAGCTAACTAAGCTGCGTACGCATGAAATTTGGGATAATTACCTAACGTACAGAGATAGCACTCCAGCCGTGCTACCTGAGCCAAAAAGCTAATTTATAATGCTAATACAAAAGCTAATTTAAAAAATAGGTACTTAACAGATGAGTAGTCCTCTCGGTGGTTTGTATATTTCTTCTCTTAACCGTAATAAGCAAGCTAAGTTTGATTTATCCAGTCGCGTATATGTACAACTTAATTTGACGTTAACATACAATGCTCAGCAGCTCATTTCACAGAGCCGCTGTTTTTATGTGGGAGAGGTACAAACATTTAGTATCGAATATGGCTCTATCACCGTTGAAAGCAGCTTTATTGATTCAGCAGGGTTACTCAATCTTAGATGTCAGGTTGATTATCAGCAAAGCGACAAAGCGTTTAACGGTTTGCAAGAGTTCAACTTATCGCCGCACGAGCCCCTAAGCGGATTAGTCAATGCTGATGAGCGGTTTAAAATCACTGTGTGTGCCAAGCCTGCTTAATCGTAAGCACTAAGAGTGCTACACCAGTAACAAGCTATACTCATAACAAGTAATACTCATCAAAGTAATGCCCATCAAAGCTATGGGCTTAACTTTCCTCTAGTTTAAAGCGGCTTAAATTGGTTTAAAATTTTTGTCTAGCAGGGACTCTAACAGTAAAGCCCCCTGCTCGCTTACCCTAAACTGGCCATATTTAGCAGAGTCAAATCGCTTTGCTTGTCCCTCTTCGAAAAAGAACGCATTGCTAGCAAATTTGATTTGATTGTGACGCACACGATATTGAATATTAACCACTTCATCAATCGTATCCTGAGCTTTATCAACCGACACTAATTGCGCCACTTGATTTTGGTCAAGCTTGACCTGCAGTAAACCGTCTCCATTCTCAACCTTAACTAATGGCCTGAACTTGGCCGCGATGGCATAGTTCAATGCCATATAATCCCCCTGCATTAAGGAGCGAGGGTCCACTGGAGCGAGCGCAAAACGAACCACTTTACCCTGGGCTAATTGCTGCTCTTTCTGGTATATATCCCAATTAACAACGGCCAATACTGCACAAATTGTCGCAATGACGAGATAAACAGTCATTGGATTCTTTAGCTTGATGATGTTAGTTTTTTCGGTCATAACACTCTCTTATACAACTTTTATACAGCATGTTTAACGATTCTGAACCAGCACGCTTATAAACCGCTTTATGCATTACTACCCGACTCAGTATTAGGTAATATTTTACCCAAGAGTAGCTTAGCCACTAGCAATATGACCCCCAGTGCCAATAGCCAAATCGATTTCTCCAGCAGCGTGACTTGCATGCTGTAATAGTACCAAGCGACAAAACTTACGATCCCCAGCAGTCCAAGGGAGAAAATAAGTCTTTCTCCAACATAGAAGCCAACAATCAAGATAAGCACTGCACTTAACAGACCCACCATCGGGATAGAGAGCGCCGCGAGTAATACCATAACCAGCATACTAATGAGCCCTTGTTTGCTATTGAGAGATAGTGATAACGAGCCAAAAATGTTAATCAGCAAAGCCATGGTAATAATGAGTATCGTACTGACCGACAAGGCATTCGCCCAATTCGCTAGCACAGGAAACGCATTTTCTAGGGCGATACTCGTATGCCCAATCATTAACGGCAGTTGAATTAACACCATCCACAACGCCAACATATAACCCATAGCGCTCATTCTGGCAAAATGCTGCCCCGTGTTAGCGTGAGTTAGCCAAAGCCCGACAAACATTAGGTTGATGATGACTGGCATTAATTCCAGTAGCTGTAACTCATAGCCAATACCAATCACACAAGCTAGCACACCAAAGCTCATGACACATTGATGGCTATAGTGCTCAACTAAAAGCCAGTTAAGCATCAATATGGAGCCGAATGCTAAAAACCAACCTAGTCCAAAATCGTCGCTAAACCAACCTGTTATGCCATAACCTAGAGATAATAATCCACACAAACTGAGTGCTAATGCCATCTGATTTAAAAACAGCTGCGAGGGGCTTAAACGATAAACCAATATAGCCAGACCGCTGTAAAATAGACCAATAATAGTCGCAAAAGTGGTATCAAGATCATCGAAGAACAGGCTGAAAAAACTGATGGTAAAAGCTAATATAAATAGCGAGGCCACCCAGGCAGCCAGCGACTGCATCAATTGTATATACCAAGGGCTATTGGGCGTTAATGAAGGTAAGTCTGATTGAGTACTCCCCCCGTTAGTGGATAACTTTCCCTCAATTAAGCCAAGTGCATTCAACTCAGCCCAAAGTTTACCTTGGGCTAATACGTCTTGAGCCACAAACCGACCGGCGAATAATTTATCTAGCATCAAGACAGCCCTTCTACGCTAAAAGCCTGATGACACTGTTTGAGCCACAGAGTCACTGCCGTTGTGGAGCCGATAATGCTCAGTCCAAGCACTAAAAATAGGCCTATAGGATCGTTGCCCTCTAGGACTAAACGGGTAAGTAGACTATTAACAACGGCAACAAGACTAAAGCTGCCAATAGCGAGTACAAAGATATCTTTAAGCACAAAGTTATAGAGAACATAGCCCGCACCAATAAAAGCAACATAGCCAAAGAACCATAAACCGTTGCCCCAATCGAATAGAGTCTCAATGGCTAATGCTGTAATACAGACCACACTGATTAGTATGCTGAGTTGTTGAAACACTGGCGCGTCATATCGATTGGGCTTATAGCCTAAGCTTTGGTTATGCTGTAAATGTTGTTCACATAGCGAGCCCCGGTTAAATAATCCAAGCTTGCCACTGAGCAACAAACAACAGAAATGCAGTAATAGGTTAAGTAAAAATAGTGCCTTTAAAGATAAATTGAAAATGAATAAATGCGCAATCATGCCCGGAAAAGTCTGGTAATAAAGAACCAAAGTCAGATTAACGAGTAAACCCAATAGCAGCCATAACAGCTCAGATCCAGCGACCCAAGCTAGCGGTAAAACAAACAATGCCCAAAGTGCAAACAACTGCCACGGATCAGCTCCCGTTTGATAGGTTTGCCCAACCAAAGCCAAAAGGCTGCCGATAATAATGGCGGCGGCCAATAACACCGCATTTGCCGCAGTATAGCCAAAGCCTAACCCTGCACCTCGCTTTCTTGCCCGAAGGTGCTGCACAAGATAAATAAGCAAAGTAACTATCAATGCGCCCTCAACCACAGCAAAACGCGCAAGTTTACCCATAGATTGCCAGTTAGCGGCCACAAAAAAGACCACTCCAGCACCTAGAAATAATCCAGATAGCCAAGTGAGCAACACATTGGTTAACGCTTGCCATTGCCCCCTCGTTGGAGTTTGGCACGCTAAGGATAAGGCCTTGGGCATACTCTCTTGCGTTATCAAGGCTTGTTCAAACCAGCGCCATAACGCAGATTTAAAATTATTCACTCACTTGTTCCCTAACATAAATTTAATCAGAAAAAAATTTCTGCTTCAATATCTTATACCGATTTACATATTACTATCTTAGATCCGTTAACCAAAATAAAAAGGGTGCACTATGGCACCCTTTACTTGTTACGGACGAAGTTTATTCATCAGCCCCGCCATAAGCTGGCGCACTCACAGGTTTAGCGTCAGGATCTGTAACGGGTTGAGCATCTGGGGCTTGTCCCTCTTCGGTTTTGAGCCAAGTTATAAATAACTCATACCAAATAGCCAAGATTACCGCCCCTAAGAACAAACCTATGATCCCAGCGGTGATCATACCGCCAATCGCGCCGATAAGAATGACCGGCATTGGCACATCGACCCCACGTCCCATCAGCATAGGTTTTAGGAAACTATCAGAAACGCCTGCAATCAATACCCAAACAGTAAAGATGGTAGCAGGGGTTGAATCATGAGTTGAAAATACATAGAAAATAAGCGGCAATACCACTAACAGTGGTGGCAGTTGCGCGATACCGAGAATAAACACAATAAAGGTAAATATTCCCGCAGCAGGAATACTAAAGGTAAATAATGCAGAGCCAATTAAAATACTTTGAATAAACGCAACGCCAACCACACCCAGTAATACACTACGGATCGTGGCTGCAGTTAAACTTGTCCACTCTTCACCGTGCTTACCTACTACTTTTACCGCCACGGTGCTGACTGCTGCTGCAGATTTCTCGGCATGCGCCATAAAGCCACCAGCAATGGCCAGTGAAATGATAAACATCACTAAAGACCCTAAGCTACTACCTAGCATACCCGCCGCTGCACTGACGCCTGTTTTAATTTGGGGTAAAAAGTGCAGTACCGCCTTCTCTAAATTAGTCGCAAATAATGCCCAAATATCATAAAGTTTATCGCCTATAAGCGGAATGTCTGCAATTTTTTGTGTTGGCCCAGGAATATCAACTTCACCAGACTGTAGCACTGTAATGATGTGTGACACCCCATCGAAAATTGAGCTTGAAACAATCCAGAAGGGTGCAATAAGCAACAGTATTCCTGCCAAAGCGAGAATCGTTGATGCAAGCCCTCGGCGCCCTTTTAATGCCTTTTCAAGCTTTTGCGTCATTGGCATAAGGGCAACTGCAATAATAGCTCCCCAAAGTACAGGGATAATAAATGGCTTGATGATATCTAAAGTCCAAACAACCAGAATAAACAGTAAGCCAATCCTTATTGCCGATTCCATCATATTGTTGATGAACAACTTACTTTGGGTATGCTGCATAGGGTTTTCCATATTAACCTTCCTGTTGTGTTTCTTTTTGAGCTAATCCAGCGCTCACTAAACTTGCAACGACAATTGCCATATAAAACACGCCTGCAATCGCCTCCATATATACCGCAACTTGTGCAAAAGGCGTATTAGGGCTGATATCGCCATAACCTAAAGTGGTTAACGTGACAAAGCTAAAATAAGCCATTTGTGAAAAATTTTGTCCCCAAACACTATGCTCAATACCTGAAAAAGCGTGAGGCGATAATGCTAAAATTAAGAGATATACTAAAGCCCACATCAAGCCTAGCAGTAAAAAAAGCGCAATAGAGCCGACGACCTTGTTGCCATCAACTGAACCAGAAAATAGGATTTGCTGAGCGATAGAGCTAAAAGTGCCCCAGAAAAAGACAAACATAAGGCCAAGCATAAAGAGATCAACATGTGGTACTGACATAAATTTTTTGACGGCCGCCGCCAAAAGCCAAACAATGATAAGCCCCTGCATAAAGCGCTTCCAGCGCTTATCGACCCCGAGACTGACCACACATACCCAGAAAGTAACGGCAATAATGACCTCAAGTATGGACTCTAGCATACCATCAGCGACCGTTTTGACTAATGAGGCACTAAGCAGCAACACCACTAGCGCTGCTGTCATATAGTAAAAGTTATTATCTTTTGTGATTATATTTCTGAACAATCTGTCGAGTCCCTGTCAGTTATCATTTTACCGGCCATATAACCAGCGGTTCAGCTTAGCTAATGCTTCCAATACAATAGCTTAATTTATCCTCAAATGCCGAAACTTTTAACATTCTGATAAAGATTTCATCTACGTTAATATGTCAAAAATAGCCGCAATTTCATAGCCATGTCAGTATTGACATTAAAAACACAAAAAATAACCCGCGATAAAAACTGCGGGTTATTAATACTAACGAACGACTTTAACAAGGCTATTTACTCACGCTTTTCACTCACATTTTTTACTAAAAAATTATAAAACCAGCAAAAAACAGTGATAACAGCTTAATCCCGTTGCAGCGCAACAATAGGGTCAAGCTTAGCCGCTTTATTGGCTGGGTATAAACCAAAGCCAACGCCAATCGTCATACACACACCGAGTGCCAGCAGTATGGAGAACGGTGACCAGGCTACAGGCCAGCCAGCAGCAGACGAGATAATTAGCGCCAGCAATAACCCAACTCCGATACCAATAATGCCGCCCGTCGCCGAGATAGCAATGCTCTCAATCAAGAACTGACGAGCAATATCCTTACGTTTAGCGCCTAAAGCACGTAACAGACCAATTTCGCCTGTTCGCTCTAAAATAGTCGCGAGCATAATATTCATAATACCTATACCACCGACCAACAATGAAATGCCTGCAACACAGGCCATCACAATATTGAAGATCTGCTGGGTCTTTTGATGTTGAGCCAGTAGATCTGCTGGAACCACCACATCAAAATCTTTCTCACCACCGTGGCGCCTATTTAGCAGGTGTTGCAAACTTTTGGCAGCAAGCGAAGGGGCTACTCCATCAGCTAAAGCCAACTTAAACGCATCAAGTTCACTCTCTAAACTCTTAAATTGCATTTTTTTAAGCGCTGTCGTTAATGGAATAAAGACTTGGTTACGCTCCCCACCAAGCTTCACGCCTTGAATGCTAGACTTAGAGCCCTCTTTTTCTGATAACACGCCAACAACGGTAAACCATTGATGGTTTACTTTAATCAGGTTGTTTATCGCATTGCCCTGAGGAAATAAACTTCTGGCAGCTTCTGGCCCCAATACCGCAACCTGTTGATAGTAAGCTTCATCAGTATCATTGAGTGTTCGTCCCTCACCTAGCGGCAGTGAACTCAGCTCGAAATAACTGGGAGTGACTCCAACCACTTTTGCATCGCTGCGACCTTTGAGGCTAAACAGGCTGAACACTTTTACGTACTTCTCAGCACTCCAATTCTCAACAAATGGCAAGGTATCACGAGCACTTTCGATATCTCTCAGGCTTAATCCAATGCTGTGTTCTCGTATAGACTTAAGCGCCTCACCTTCGGCGCTACGTGCGTTAACGACTAAGTTTTTAACCCCCATAGACTCAATCATTTTTAATGCTTCGCGCTCCGCCCCTTCGCCAACACTTAGCATAGCGATAACCGCACCGACACCAAAAATCATACCGAGCAAAGTTAAAGAAGTGCGTAATTTATGGTGACGCATTTCATCGAACGCTTGTTTAATCCCTTCCCAATATACGGCAATAGGCACAGATGACTTATTCATAACGTCCTTTTTAAGTGGTTTGACTAGGCTCACCGAGGCTCTGTTAGCGGTCATACACGATTCCTCTTCGGTGGTGTGGTCAATGCAATGGTATCCCCTTGCTTCAAGCCTTCGGTGATCACGGTTCGATTCAAGCTGCGATTACCAAGTTTAACGCTTTGCTTAGCAAAACCAGCCGATGTTTGTAGATAGACCCAATACTCACCTGACTTTTGGAACAGAGCTTGATTTGGCACGGTAATCACATCTTTAAGATCAAGTGCGTGTACCATGGCATTCACTTGTCTGCCTGGTTGCATAATTGCAGTTAAGGTTTTATCTAAAGTGACTGTGACCTCAAAATAATTAACTGGGCTGTCCTGCTCTTTAGCTTTTGCCAATGCATCGAGCTGCGTTAAGGTACCGTTTATTGCAAATTCTGGATATGCATCAAGATATAACGTCACAGCCTTGCCTATAGCCAAACCTAAGGCTTCTGATTCAAGCACATGCAATTTAGCCTGCATCTTTGAAGTGTCAGGAAGTAAGCCGATGGCCATACCTGACCACATCATGTCGCCAGCAGCGGGCAACTTGCCATTCCAACCCGTTTGCGCGACAAAAATGCCGTCATGAGGCGCAACAATCTCCATCTGCTTTAGATTACCGGTATAACGGTTCATCTTGGCCTGATGGCCTTTTTGCTTTAACTTGATGAGCTCTTGTTCTGCTTGGGCTTGAGAACCATGCTGACTCAGCCCCCAATCATAAAAGTCCATTTTGGCTTCAAGGTAATCTTGATTGCGCATCTGATCGATAATATCGATTTTGGTATAAACTCGTTCATCGTCACTGAAAAATTGTTCGGCTAAATCTTGCTCCTGCGCGGTCAGTTTTGTATCAGTAGTCAAACTCTTATCGATGGTTTTATCCCGCTGGCTCTGGATCTGGCTATCGAGACCTAGACGATCATAATCGAGCGCCTCCATCTCTAAGCGGAACCGTTCTCGCGACCCATCCATTCGTGCAACAACATCACCGGTTTTAACCGTACTGAAATTGTCCATGATCCAAGCTAAAGACTGCGGGCCTCTAAGCCCTGTAGGTACATTGACCGTAGTCGAGTTACTCGCCTCTAACTCACCCGATGCAGGAATATCAACTTTAAAGTCAGAGCGATGAACCTCAACGGTTAACACACCATTATTTGCAGGATCACTACAAGCTGTCATGACTAGCAAGCCAGTGACGAATAAAGCACGACGAACATAGCGCCTTTTATTTGTTAAATGAGTGATTATCATGGCAGCAACACCTCCTCTCCTTCCGTTAATCCTGAGGTAATTGCTACTCGCTCTTTCCCCATATCCCCTAAGCCAACATATTGTTTACTTTCGGTAAATATCCCCGGCTTTAATACATATGCTTTGCCGCGTTCATAATGCACAGCATCTAAAGACAAGAGTAATTCAGGATTGTTATTGGCGATATCGATACTTATTTTTGCGGTCATCCCTGGGCGCATCATCTCTGTATCAGGTTGCTCAATACTGGCGACAGCATCAAATATAACCAAGGGGACATCTTGATTTTTAACTCTAAACACTGCGCCAAGTTCAATTATTTTGCCGTTAAAGCTTTTCTCAGGATTAGCATCGAGACGAATTTTTAATGCTTGGCCAATCTTAACTCGCCCAGCTTCAACTTCAGGGATGGTCATGTTGACTTGCATGTGTTGCAGATCGGGAATACTTAATACAGAGTCACCGACGAAAATATTTTGTCCTTCAGCGACTTTATTGCCTTGTTGATCATTGCCATAAACCACCATACCATCTCTTGGCGCAATTAATGTCAGTGACTTTATCCCCTTTTCGAGAGCGGCGACTTCAGAGGCAAACTTTTGCTGATCACCAGCTAACATTTTCATTCTCTGTTCAGCGCTTTCGATTTCAAGCTCAATTTTTTGATTAATTAATTGAACCCTGTCTTTAGCGATAACTTCATCTTTTAGGTATTTTTGTTGATCGATAACCGAAACAGTTATATCTGAAATGTCGACTTTAAGTTGACTCTTTTCTTGTTCCATTTTGGCTTCGGCTAGCTCAAGCTTTAGCTCTTGTAACTTTTTGGCATTACGCAGTTTCGAGGTTTCGATATCTTGAATGGTGGTCGCCAAATTTGCTGCTTTCACAGAAAGCCTTTGGGTTAATGTCGAGGTATCAAGCTGAGCCACTCTATCGCCTTGCTTGACTTCACTGCCCTCTGGAGCCAACATTTTTACCTGATACTGCCACACTCGACGCAGTGCCGGCGGCCTTAAGCTCACCGTATTAGCTGAAACGAGCTCCCCCGTCACCTCAATTTGTTGCTCTAAAATCCCTGACTCAACTTGAGTCACTACATATTGGCTACAGCCTGTGAGAATTGCAGCTAACATCAATGTATTAATGGCTGTCATCTTCATGATGAAGTCACTCCCGTTTCTATTAATACGCTCATTCCAGGAATGATCTCAACTCGCTCGTCACGGTTAAATTTAATCGACAATTTAAACCAGTTACTTTTACCCCATGCCGGTTGCTTACTGGCTTGTCGACTAATCGTGTCGACACTACCGCTTAAGGTTATTGTTGATTGAGAATCGAGCCTTAGGCGGACAGTTTCGCCAATGGTTAGACGGTCTACATCGACTTCATTGACCCATGCAATTACCTCTAAATCATCAAGTGCGGGGATATTGGCAACTTGTCTGCCTATTTGCGCGTTATCACCCACCGAGTATTTTTTGTCGCTCCAAGGATCGCGAGAATAAAGTACTGGGCCTGCAATATCGGCGTGCAGCTCAAGTTGCTCTAGTCCCGATAAGGCTTGAGATAACTCAAGTTCAGCGCGCTTTTTATCAATCGCCAACTGGGATAATGATGCTGTGCGCTTATCTTGGATCTCGGCTAAAGCTTGCTGTTTTTTGGATAATTCAGACTCGGTTTTGAGCTGATTAAATTGATTGTCAGCGTAATCTTTAGCCGCAATAAAGTCAGCCGGAATAGCGGCATCTAACTGCGCTTTTTCTAATTCAAGCCGGGCTTGCTTAAGTTCAAATTTGGCTTGTAATAACTGCGCATTGAGCTCTATCGATTGGCTCTGTTCCTGCGCAGTCACTCGTAATAAGCTCGCTTCAAGCTGCTCAATTTGATTATCAATTTCACTCTTATCGAAAATAACCACGACTTGCCCAGGCTCAGCTAAGCTCCCCTCTGGCATCATCCACTGAATTTGATAGCGCCACGTATCGCCAGCCTTTGGCACCACAAAAGCTTGTGATACGACAGAGGCGACCTGTCCTGTCAGTAACAGCGGCGTCAAATCAGCTTTGTTTAACGAGTCTACGTCAGCATAGGCTAATGAGTTATCAGAGCTCTGGTTTATTGTTTTCGTTTGAGAACTCGACAAGGCGCTAGCAAGCGACTCTGCACCAGCGGTTGCTGATACACTCACATTGACCAGCATGGCAACAGATAAGCTAAGCACCATCCGAGGGAGCACACTCTTTGCTTTGATCATGACACGGTGATTAACCAAGGTATTAAGCGGCATTGTCACCTCTTTCTTCAATTTCTACGATGTCGCCATCTCGCATACGAATAACACGCTGAGCATAGGCTGCGACTTCTTCTTCGTGAGTCACGAGAACGATGGTCTGACCCGCTTTATGTAACTCAGTAAATAGCGCCATGATCTCAACTGACGTTTTACTATCGAGTGCACCAGTCGGCTCATCGGCTAACAAAATAGCGGGACGATTAACTAAAGACCGCGCAATAGCGACACGCTGTCTTTGGCCACCAGACAGTTGGTTTGGCCTATGGTCATGTCTAGATCCTAAGCCCACTCGCTCAAGAAGTTCGTGTGCATAGTCAGTATCTTGCTGTGCATCAGCTGAAAACCTTAAAGGTAATAATACATTTTGAAGGGCCGACAAACGCGGCAGCAGATGAAAGCTTTGAAATACAAAACCAATCTCTTTATTTCGCACCGCAGACAAGGCGTCATCATCTAACTCAGCCACTTCCTGGTCATTTAGGCTGTAGTTCCCCGACGTAGGCTTATCAAGGCAGCCTATAATATTCATTAATGTCGACTTACCAGAGCCCGACGGGCCCATAATCGCAACAAACTCATTTCTTGCGATTGAGAAGCTCACCCCATTGAGCGCTTTAACTAAGCTTTCGCCCATGGGGTATTCTTTTGTTAATTGATGAACTTTAATCATAAGGTTCTCATATAGCAGAATTAGTGAAAATCATATAAATGCTTATATCATACAGATAAGTGGATATAGGCCGTTTAGATGGTCTGCAAAAAAGTGTAAATAATCGTAATACAATTGGATTAATTATCGGACAACTATTTTCACAAATTGTTTTCGGTGAAGACTAGCTTGAAAAACGCCGACTAATTAAATCTATCATTTAGAAGAGCATGAGGCGCTAACGCGATAAAAGCTGATGGGGGGTGATGCTGAAACATTTTTCTTCCTTGCTTAACCTAAGAACATCTCAATCCATTTGAAATACTTTATACAAAATACGTAAGTTCATAGCGAAACGCAAGCACTTGCAAACCCAGTTCCGATGTCTGCGACTCAGGAGTTTCAATATTGATAACCAAATTCGATCTGTTCGTCAAACCAATGTCAGTAGTTAGAAAAGCGCATGAATGGCATCTATTTAATAAGCCTTGCATAGGTATTCGTACCAGAGTCTATGATGTGGTTATACCAATGGATCTGAAACAAGATGAGCTAGGAACACAC
Organism: Shewanella sp. 0m-6; assembly: GCF_052977325.1. NCBI lineage: Bacteria > Pseudomonadati > Pseudomonadota > Gammaproteobacteria > Alteromonadales > Shewanellaceae > Shewanella > Shewanella sp. 0m-6. The sequence goes on along the minus strand of NZ_JBRIMD010000025.1, from coordinate 31,289 downwards.
TTAGAAGATATCTATCATGAGCACTGCTCAATAGCCCATCGGCAAGTGACGAGGTTAACTTAACATCGCGCCTGCTAAGGTGAACAAGGATATTGGAACGAAAAATACCCACTGGAATAAATACTTAAATGGCATTTCGAGGCTACTCATAAATCCGATATAAATCTGCCATATTGCAAATAAGCCAAAGTTGAGTGCGATAAATATCAGCATGCCAAAGCTTTGCATGGCTGAAATAGCGTTAAATGAACAAGCCAGTAAGACCATGCTTGATAGCACCAGAAATACCGAAATATAATGAAAAACACAGTGCATAATCACTTTTGCCACTGGATCAAAGGCAGCAGTCTGCATTGGCTGTAAAAAGTGTTTTCGGCCGTAGGTAAAATGACCAACACACGTTAAGGCTGTAATCCCCCCAGCAATCAGCAGATAAATATTCATGAGTGACTCCCACTAAATCAACAATATTGAATCAAACCTACCGCTAAACAGAGTTTCAATTATGGTGTCCAATTTTAGAAAGCAATTATAAAAAGCAAGTTTGGATAGCAGTTATAAAAAACAAGTTTCGAAAGCACAAGTTAGAAGGCTAGAGTTTGAATAATAGACAGGATATTAGCAAAAATCATTTCACAAATTATGTAATTTACTGAGGCTAAACGTGCTCAAGTCTAGCCCCAATAAGGTGAAAATGGTTACATGGAGACCATAGTCCAATAATCGAGACGTTTCTCCGGTTCGGCTAGAATGCTCTGACAGGTCTCTTTATATTTACCCATCAGTGGGCCTAAATTTTTCGCATTTGGCATACTAGCTCGGTGCTTTTCAGCCGCTGCAGTTATCGCTGCAGAAACTTCATCTTCGGTTTTAAATTGTTGTGCAAGCTCCTTAGCTTGCTCACCAGACACCTTTAAGCGTTCAACTACCGCCGCCATCTGAGGTGCATTCATCGCAGAAATTGCCTCCGTAGCGATATGATAATAAGCCGCACAATCGGCAAGTTCGCCAACAAAGGCCTCTTCAGCCTCCCCCGCGAAACTATTAAAAGAGAGTGAGCTAGCACCGAGGATCAATAAAGCTAAATTCGTTTTTGCAAACATTGAAGGTTATCCTTTTCTTTTTAGTCGCTAATATTTAGCATTAAAACAGCTTCGAGCATCCATTTCTACTTTAGCTTTTAATGAATATCAAGAGTATAGCGAAGATAACTCGTTCTCTTTTAAAAAAGAACCAGTTTAATACTGGCTTTACTGTCATTTTAGCGATGAGTGCTCTGTACGCCATTTCTTTCATTACAACATTTCTGTATTACAACATTAGGTCGCGTTAACTCACGAAGCTTGATACCCAAGCAGTTTATCTTTCAACCCTTGCTTCACGTCATGCCATTCGGCATCGATTATCGAGTACACAACAGTGTCTCTGACAGTGCCATTACTCAAAATTTGATGATTACGCAAAATACCGTCTTGGTTAGCGCCTAACCGGCAAATCGCTTGGCGTGACACTTGGTTTTGAATATGCGTTCTAAATTCTACCGCCATTACGTCTAGAGTTTCAAAAGCGTAAGACAGTATAAGTAGCTTTGCTTCGGTGTTAACCGCGGTGCGCTGTGCACTTTTTGCGTACCAGGTGTAACCTATCTCTAAGCGGCGATGTTGCTGCTGCCAGTTACAAATACGTGTACAGCCGACTATCGCACCCGAGTGACGTTCTCGAACCGCAAAGGCTAATGCCTCTCCTCGAGCCTCTGCCTCTAACGCCGCGGTAATATAGGCTTTCATCTCGTCTGGATGAGGAGCTGATGCGTACCATATTTCCCACAAGTTCCCATCTGTGACAGCGATACTTAGCGCCGGTAAATGCTCCAATGATAAAGGTTCAAGTACAATATACTCACCAACTAAACTGGTTTCTTTTACTTCTGCGTTCACCACAACCTCCTGTATTTTTATTATTCTACGCTAGCATGGTAACAGACTCAGTTTAAGCTAACTCTTGATGAAATTAGCTCAACTCACATACGATGCAAGAATTTATAAATATCGGGCGAAACTCATGCCATCTTTTAGGGTTTTAGTAGGGGCATTGATAACCGGGGTACCTAAATAGAGAAAACCGACTATTTGATCTTTTGCTTGTAAGCCCAATAATTGATGCACCTTTGCATCGAAGGCAAATGCACCGGTACGCCAAATTCCTCCTAGCCCCTGAGCAAATGCCGCTTGCTGCATGGCCATCACTGCGCATCCTGCAGCAAGGTGTTGCTCAAACGCTGGCACTTTAGGGTGTTCAGTCACTTTAGCAACCACGGTGATCACCATTGGTGCTCTCAAAGGCATGTTTTTCGCTTTCTCGATAAAATCTTCGTCGGCGCCCTTTTCAATCAGTGCTTTTACAAACACTTCCCCTAGACGGGACAAACCATCTTCTTCGGCAATAATAAATTCCCAAGGCGTTAACCCCGCATGATCAGGTGCTCGCGTGGCAGCATCGAGGATATTTTGTAGTTGTTGTGAATTAGGTGCAGGAGTCGTCAGTCTTGGGGTTGATTGACGAGTTAAGAGTAATTCTAATGCGTCCAACTTATTATCCTTAATAGTGTTTTTACGAAAAAAAAGGGTCAAGAAACATGTACTCTTTGAGAGTATCAATTGCGCAAAAAAAATCCCACCTATTTAGTGGGATTTACCTTGTTTAATCATCGATTGATTAAAGCATTTACTCAACATAACGGCATTTATTGCTAACGGGTCGTAACGTATATAAGTTAAAAAGACGTTACCAACTCATTTAAACAAGCAGCTAGAGCACAGATGTAAACAGCCTGAGGCCCCATTAAGCCAGCCCATTACGCTTGGCAATATAATAATCAAGGCTTGTGTAACGCCCCCCGCCCATAAACAGCAATGCCAACAGCATAAACAGGTAGGTAACTGCGAACTCAATACCGTTATTCAAAATAACAAAGTTGCCTGAGCTAGTTAGCCACTCGTAATTACCATTTGCTTGTAAGATCTCTTTAGCACGCTCAAGCTTTTCAGCCGAGGCAATCACGTTATCATTCGCTAACCAAGAGCTTGGGTCGGCAATCGCTAACCAACCATTTTCGATATGTACACTAAGAGCGGCGACCAACATAGTGAACGCTAACGGAATCGAGATTAAGCGAGTCGCCAAGCCTAAAATAAGCAATGCCCCCCCCAAAAATTCGGTACCTGCAGCAAGTGCAACCATCACCTCAGGAAAAGGTAAGCCTAATCCCCAATCGGGATTACCAAACCATGCAGCGGTATCGCTGAAATGGGAAAGCTTGTTATAACCTGCTTGCATTAACACTGGCGCGAGATATAAACGCAAGGCCAGCGGCGCTATCCCTTCGCCACATTTTAGTAGCGTCAAAAATTTCTGGTAAAGTGTAACTAGTTGCATATCGTTCCCTCTTTGAATTTAATCCTCGGCTTAGCTGTATAGACCCTTACAACTTAGCCTATCTTTCAGCAAAAACGGTAAAGTTAGCTTAATCGGCCTCGCTGAGCTCATTAAGATCAACGATTAATGCATCCAGCTTCTTTTGAAAGTATCTTTTCTGGCTAGCACTTGCCAGCTGATTGAGTCGAATAAGTAATTGACCAAATTGTTCGGTATTGTTATCAAGTGAGGCTTTATATACGTCTGACTTAAGGCTGTCTGGCTGAGTGATTAACACGGTTAGGCTGTGAGATAGCGCCGCTTGGTTTTGCCGATTCTTCAGTGCTTGTGAAAATAGCCTTATCCATTCATGCCGATATTCAAGCCACATGTCTAAGCTCGATGCACGGCCTAGGTTATATTCATGTATGGCTTGCTTTTGCTTTGATGTCAGCTTCCCTATCCACTTCTTTACACGTTTGTTGATGCGTTTATCAGCCATTTCGACTAATGCCAGCCTATCTTTACCTAAATACTTTTGATTTAGCTCTTTTTCATCAACTCTAAGCTGCGCAATGATTTGTTTAACTTGTTCATCGGTAAAAGAACTTATAATCGGTACCAGAGAGGGGTTAATAAATTCAAAGCTTCTGTTCCAGTGCTGCTTTACCTGCTTAACTTGTGCAGCCCATATTGCGGGTGTCAGGCTTGCTTGTTGAAATTCAAGTGAGAGCAATGATAACTGTTTCGCGTACAAAGGAAGCTCTTCGGCTCGGTGCCAGATTAAAAACTGATTAAGTGCAGATTCAAATTGGGCTTGTTGCTGTGTGTTTAACGAGACATATTCTGCAAGTTTCCACTCTATGGCCCAATCTAAAAAATAGTAGCCCATCTTAGTCGAGCAACCCACAAGAGAGATAAGGAGTAACATCCATAAGCCAGCTTTTCTCATTGCTTCCCCTATTGTTCCAACTGTTTGGGCTTATCTTTAATCACCATATGAATATTCAGTCATTAGCGTCTTTAACCTAGCATAGAACATCGGCAGGAATTCGCTCGGTTACAACATGTGTGGGGTAATTAAGAAGCAGGGAAAAATGTAAGCGCCCGCCATCATTATTACTGATAAATTAGCTTAGCTGGCACTAAGTACAACATCCACTAGGTACAGCAGGCAATTAACTCATTATATTGCTGAGCACTGTCCAAGTAATCTTCGACTAAATGGGCTCCCTCGCCATCAGCTAACTTTGTAATTTCGCCCTCTTTTACTAAGCAATCAAATGCCATTTGTAGTGCCCAGCACACTGCAAACACCCAATACAGATCGACGGCGGCAGTGACGGCATTTCTTGCTTTGTTATTTAGGTTCGGGTGAGCAACTAAGTAGTTGTCAATCAGCCAATGGCGCTGCTCTGATGACAGAGAATGGCTGGCAATCACGGCTGCAAGATCGCATAAAGGGTGTGAGCTACAGGCATATTCAAAATCGATGCATTTAAGCTTATCTTCAACCAGCAAAATATTATAGGGGTTCAGATCTCGGTGGCTAAACTGAAGCTGAGTCACACAAGCACCGAGGCTATCAAGCATTGTATCAATCTGATGCGACTTAGCCAAAAGCCGTTGATAAAGCTGCTGCCAACGAATCAATAGCGCCTGCTCTGCACATCTATCATCATTAGGTGAGCCCTGTAGCCGAGATAACTGCTTGTTCATTTCGGTTAATCGCGCCAAGTATCTCTGCCACTGTGTATCAACTGTCATCACATTACTGGGCCGAGGCAATTGCTTTAATCCGTTTAATAATTCAAGCAGCTTTTGCTCGGCTTTTGGCCAGATATTATGAGTGGTACTAATTGGGTGAGCCCCATTGGCACTCATTAAGTCATTCCAGCAATCTTGCTCATTCTGGGCAAAGAACTCACTTAAATAAAATGTTTTATCGGGGCTGACATAGACAATTTGTGGTGCAAGCTGAACCTTACTTGCAAGTTGCCAATTTAACACTTCGTCCTCTCGATTACAGATCTGAGAGCTCGCCCAACTATTGACTCTTAGTACCCACTCAGATTCAGTGGACTTACTCTGATGTAAGCCACGAATGTAATAGTTTTGATTGCTTAAGCCTTGCGTCAAAGGGGCTATCAGGCTGACATTTGTCAGCCCTGACTGCGCAAGATAAGGCGCCAGAATTTGAGTTAAACCTTGAGCCATTTAGGCGGTTCCTGCCGCTAAGTCAATCTCTTGCGTGGTTTGCTGCACGTACATTTTATTGCGCCACATGTAGTAGCCAAATACAACCATCCCAAGGTAAAGTACAAACAAAATGGCGGTTAACATCAAGCCTTTACTGACATAGAGATAAATAGAAACCGCATCAATAACAAACCAATAAATCCAGTTTTCTAGGACTTTTTTTGCCACCAAGTAAGTGGTCATAACCGCAAAACAGGTCGTCGCAGCATCTAAATAGGGGAAAGCGGCTTGAGTTTGAGTTGCCATGAAATGACCGATTAAAACAGCAATCAAGCTCGTGAGCCCTATTAATTTCAAATGCGTGCTCAGCTGCCATGAAACAATGTTCACCCCATCATGCTTTTTACCGCCTCGAGTCCACATCCAATAGCCATAAACAGCCATCGCCATATAGTAAATATTAAGCACGGACTCCATCAACAACGACACTTTCCAAAACAATACGGTATAAATCGCGGTACTGATAAACGCTGCCGCCCAACACCAAATGCTACCTTTCATCGCAAAAATAAGGTAGGCCAAAGCCAGTAAGACCGCTACAGCCTCCCAGCCCGTCAACGCTTCTGCTTCACTAAAAGCGGCAGTAAAACTATTGACTAACGCTAGCCAAAACTCAGACATAAATGGTGCCCTGTATTTAACACAAGATACTTAGCACAAGAAGTTCTTGCCCTAAATAATCGTCAGATATTGTTAAGCTCAACAGTGGCCAAAAGACATTCCCTATCTCTAGACCACCTCATCTAAATAAAATTATTCGCTATGACTTAAATTGAGTTCGCCACCAATAAACTTACAAACGAATACGGCTTTACCAAATTTTTCATGAGCGGCTTGCATCTCAACCGCAAGCATAGACATCACATCGCCATACTCACCAACCACCTGAGTTGCCATTGCATTCGTCACTCGCTGTATGTTGTCGTAAGAATCCACTCGCGCAATAAACCATTTAATCGGGTCTAAATAGTTATCTTGAAGCGGGTAGCAACTAATTTCTGCTGTTAATTTCATTGTATTGACCTCAGCCACCCTATGGTGGCTCAATTTGACTATATTAAGTAAATCGGTATTCAGTAAATGGGTGATTAACTTAACCATTAATCACTCTTCACTTATGCTTTAAAAATCTTGAATCACACTTGTAATTACACGCGTGATGATCTCTTACTTACAAGAACTTAAGGTTAAATGTCATACCTAGTTGGCGTGGATCGCCATAGCGTATATATTGCTTATCAGCCCAATCTAAATCTGGTTCATTACCGAAGTAGAAACCACGAACGCCATATTGTTCGTCAAGTAGATTACGTCCCCACAGATACACAGACCAGATGTCGGCTTCATAACCCACTTTGGCGTTAAAAATTTGATAAGGATCAGACTTTGACTCATTACTGTCAGAGTAGTAGAAATCACTCTTTCCGCTAGCGTTGACGTTGGCAAACCAACCATTATCACTGCGATAAGTCGCACCTATGCTAAAGGTATAGTTAGGTGAATGGGCGAGTTCTCGGCCTGAAAGATCGACCACAGCACCATATTTATCTTCATATTGATAATCGCCATAAGCCGTTTCTAACCAGCCTAGGCTACCGTATAAGTTCAAGTTGTCTGTTGCATACCAATTACCTTCGAGTTCCGCACCGTAGTTGTGTGAACTACCTGCATTCTCGGTAAATAAAATAAAGTTACCCTCTTCACCCGGAACTGTTGACTGCTGTGATGCTGCAACTTGCTGATCTTGTCTATCCATATAAAACACAGCAAGGTTGGTGCTCGCCTGACCGTCAAACCAAGTCGATTTTAAACCCAATTCATAGTTATAAAGGATTTCGGTGTCGTACTCTTTTTTGTCTGCTAACTCAACTGGCAGCGACATGTTAAAGCCACCCGCTTTGTAGCCACGCGCCACACGGATATAGGACTCATGGTTTTCGCTTAACGCCTTGCTTAATGCGATATGTCCGCCCCACATAGTTTCGCTTGGGCCGAAACTGTCGCCTGCCGAATCACTGTAATCACTTTCTCGACGCTCAACCCGTAAACCTACAGATAATGCATAAGTTGCACCTAAGTCTGAATCTAACTGACCAAATAATGCATAATTTTGTGCTTCATACTCGGCTGATAACTGGTTATAAGTATCAACCGTGTCGTTATCTTCTTGTAAGTCCATGGCATACACGCCAATCAGCCAATCGGTACTATCTGAAAAAATACGTCCAGATTCTGTGGACGATAATCTAAACTCCTGGGTTAGCGTTTTTCTCTCGCCTTTTTTGTCCCAGTTATACTCGTACTCACATGGAATACCACCGCAATCTCGACTTTCCCAGTAGTCAGGGTTTGCCCAGTCACCGTCGTAGTTATGGCGCGTATCTGATTGCGCCAACGAGGTTAATGAAGTGAGATCAAAATTCTCGGCGCCAGTATAGGTGAACTTAAGTGACGAGCCTGTTGTACGTTGCTTATCGACACCCGGAGCATCGGTTAATGTGTCAAAACCATTATTATCCAGTGTCCATGCATCATAACCATTGTCGTAGTTCGCGTGCAGGAAAGTTAAATCGATTTCTAGATCTTCGGTTGCATACCAGCGTAACTTACCGCGGCCTGTAAACTCATCACGATTATTGGTGTCACTTCGGCCAAGGTAGAGGTTGTCACGATAGCCATCTTGTTGATGCTGCTGTAACGAAACACGATAAAGTAAATTACCTGAGTCTGTAATAGGACCTGAGCTGAAACCACTGAAAGTCTGTAGATTATCATCGCCAAGAGAGACTTCTGCGCCATGTTCAAACACATCGGTAGGGTCGTTACTCTTGAGATAAATTAGACCTGCTAAGGCATTTGCGCCATAGCGAGTTCCTTGTGGCCCACGTAGCACTTCTACTTGTTGTAGATCATACATGCTTGAGACCATGCCTAAACCAGATAGGTCGATATCGTCTACAACAAACCCCACCGAAGAGTTAGGTGCGCCCTGGTATTCTTCTTGCTCGCCCACACCACGGATCTGGAAATATTTAGGTCTAGAGCTACCACCAGACCAATTTAAATTGGCAACCGTATTTAAGATATCTTCAAAGTGTTGGGCACCTTCATCTTCAATTTGTTGCTGATCAATAATGGTAACGCTGGAGGGCATTGTTTCTAATGCTGAACCACGAAAGTCAGAGGTCACCACCATGACTTCGATATCATCGTGAGTGGTGGATGCATCGCCATTAGCAAAGGCGTTTGTAGATGAGATGGCTGCAATAACCGCAAGTGCTATTGGCGAATAAGATTTTAGATTTAACATAGGACCTCAAAGTAAAATTTTGAGATCCGGCATCAGTAAAGAAGCGATCGGGAAATGAATTGTGGCCCATTCCTACGCCGGTATTAGCCGGATCAGGTTCAAAGGGTTCGTTTTTCAACATCTCAGTCAAAGCAGATAAATCCGACTTTCGGTTTATAGACTTTAACACCCCTTGGCGAGCGCGATTATACATGAAATTTACAACTCGATGACAGACTTCTTTAAAAACAGGTACTTTTTGCATGAAAAAACGTCAGCTTAGCTGACGTTTTTTTAACAGGTGCGATATAAACTTGGTTTACGCTAGGCTTTAGCCAACAACTTAAACTTACCACTTTAACTAACCAATATTAACCAAGAGTGTCGACAGGCTAATTTGAAAAGGCTTTTCTCACGTATAGCTCAAAACGAGTTGCGGTGGCATTAGGAGCCACAGCGCTAACTTGCAGGTGCTGTTTACCGTGTAGCTTTACCGATTTCCAGCTTACGCCTTCATCGTCAATTGTCATTCCGTTTAAATCAAACCAGGTGAACTTATATTGCAACCTTAAATCGGTTGATACCTGACTGACAATGGTTCCCGTACCACGTAAGAATCCGCCTTCAGGGCGAGCCATGATATTGGTTACTTGTACCTCTTTAGCAAAGCTATTGTTATCAATCCTAGCATCCCCATTTAACCCCGCCATCACACCGGCAGTATGTGGAGCACATGCAGTGAAAACCAATGCGGTAAATAGTCCCAATAAAACCTTTTTCATCTCTATCCCCTTCTTAGCTGCAACACATACGCTATTGATACAAACCATGAGTTAAGTAGCAAGTTAAATTAACATGCCCGATTATTAGCCTAAGCGAATAAACGTAAGTTAATAAGCCTAACTTAATAAGCTTGAGTTAATAAGCTTGAGTTAATAAGCTTGAGTTAATAAGCTTGAGTTAATAAGCTTGAGTTTAAGCATAAGCTAATAGGCGTAACTTAAATAAACTAAAGTTAGCCAGCTCGACTAATCAATCAAAAAGTGCGCTCTTGCAGTTGCAATTAAATGCTTACGGTTTGTCTGCCAACAATTAATGCTTACATTGGCCACTCGGCGGCCTTGGCGCGTGATTTTACACTCGGCGAAGCTATCTTTATGGTAACCAGCCCTTAAATAATCAATTGAAAAATCAACAACTTTAGGTACTTTTGTCGTTTGCATAAACACCATCAATTGTACTATTGCCGACATCTCCATAAATCCTGCAATCACGCCGCCATGTAGCGCAGGCAAGATAGGATTACCTATGTTGTCATCTTTTGCTGGCAGCTTGAAAACCAGTTCATCACCAAATCTGTCTACCGCCATTCCGATAAATTTTGCGTAAGGAACATGCTCCAAGAGATGGCCAAAGTCATTTAGCTCTGTGGCCTTTTTTACGATGCCCTTAACGTCAAGCTTAGCACTGTCGTCCAACGATGGTTCAATAGAAAAGTACGATTCATCATTCATATTCAGCACCTCCCATCAATGCCTGCCTAAACTCTTCACCAACCATCTCAGGGCTGATACGCATAAACGAGCCTACCGCATGAGCGATGGGATCATCTATTGAATCTTGGTAAGCAATAGCGCGGGTAAAGGCAACACTTGAAGACAATTTATAACACTGGGCAAAACCGTAAACAGGTTTGTGCGGCGCTGCTGGCTTCATATAATCGACACGCAAATCGAGAGTCGGAGAGATCTCAAGCAAGCGGTGTTTATCAAAAATTGAACACACCACCGCGCAACCACTTGCAGTATCCATCAATGTTGTGATCACACCACCATGGATCACCCCCGTGTCAGGGTAACCAACAAGCTGTGTATCGTAAGGCAGCTCCAGTAAAACATGCTTTCCGCTACCTTCTAGCACTTTTAATTTAAGCTTACGGCATTGAGTTAGCTGCGCGACAAATCGGCTCGCCATATCGGTTAGCGAGTAGCTCTGACTGCTTGAACTCATTCACTCGGGCTCAACATCGGGCCTAGTGGATGGCCACCCACTAAATGCATATGAATGTGAAAAACCTCTTGGCCACCATGCTGATTACAGTTCATGATTAAACGGTAGCCATCTTCAGCTATCCCCGCTTCTTGAGCCAACTTAGCAGCCACAGACATCATACGGCCTAATGCTTTTTCGTCTGATGCCTTAATGTCATTAGTTGTTGGGATCAGATGATTTGGAATAATTAACACATGTGTAGGTGCTTTGGGCGTGATATCTCTAAAGGCTGTCACAAGATCGTCTTGATATAAGATATCTGCAGGAATTTCACGTCGAATAATTTTGCTAAATATGGTTTCTTCGGCCACTTGTCTGCCCTCAAAAGGAAATTATTAGCCATAGTATACGCGAAAATATTGACAAGGCGATGGACGATTTCTGAAGTAAATCACATGATTGGATCGTGTTGACTTGCACCTGCATTAAACAGATGTATATACAATGTGGTTGACTTTACGCTGTTTAGGATTTCTAATGAAAAAAAATATGCAGGAATTAGACAATGCTTACGGAAAAAGAAACCGCACTCTTAGATGCCGCAACTGAATTAGTACAAGAAAAAGGCATGATTGCACTTAATATGTCTGATGTTCATAAGCGAGCCGGGTACTCCCGTGCTGCACAATATCAGTCTTTTAGTGATAAAAATGCTCTGCTTGCCGCTTTGTGTATGCGTGAACTGGTGAACAATACCACAGCTATTGAAGAGCAACGCTTCAACGAATTTACAGGGCATTTCACCGTTGTGCTCAGGCCCGTCGTTTATCGCTATTTGAAACTATCTGACAGATTGATGATTGATTCAGCTTTTGGCCTAATGTTGGCACAGGTTCGCTCACTGCCAGATGACGATCGCTTTAGCTACTTGAAAAGTGGATTTGAGTTTTTAAGCAAAGAACGAGAAATGAATAAGTAGCCAAGAATAAAAACTCAATATAGCGCTTGGCAAGCGCCAAGCTAAATGGACTGCATAATCAGCTCTATTTGCAAATCAATCTAAAGCTAAACAGTATTAAAAGTAATGAACATATAAAATACGAAACCACTCAAATAACACGCATTCGACACATAAATGAGTAACAATTTAGTTGGACGTGAACTGACACCATAAAAAAGGCGCTATACATAGCGCCTTTTTTAATATCGCTATATTAACCTTGGTTTAGCCTAGCTTGGACTCTGTCAACCGAATGAGCCTCTAACCAGTATTTTTTAAGCACTGAATTTTCTAAACCAGCTTGAGTATCTGCAAGGTTCCAAGCTCGTTTCCAAATGCCATCAGCAATCATGTGCACCACTGCACTTTCAATCGCCTGTACCACACACAAACTAACGGGTTCGTTCGAGGTATAACCAACTTCAGACTCTAATAACTCCTGAGCATCGATAAATTTAAATACCCCTGCCGTCAGTTCTTTAGACAATACTGATTTAGTTGTGGTGACACTGCTAAGCAGTCTTCCTGTACGTATGTCTACAGCCCTAAGATTTACCGTAATACTATCAACACGAAATTGACTTGACGCGCCAATGCCCAAATAACGAGCTCCAGCGCCACCGGTACGAATATTGGTGTCGTATGCAACAATACCGCCTTCCATCAAGATCTGTGCAGAATTAAGTTGGCTTAAACTTGCAGCATCGCCCTTTAGTCCTGCACGCACAATTTTTCGCTCAGTCAGTAAATTTTGTAACCCCTCTCTTTCAACAGGGATAAACCAGCTAGAGTCATTCAGCGCTTGGGCTAAAAATGCTGTACCACTTTGAGGTACCGCGGTGGAAAAGTTACTCGATGGAATAGGTTTGTATTGACCGGTTTGATCTCTAAAGTCGTAAACGGCTGCAACCATGCTTCCTTGCGGAGCGGGTAAACCAATTAGATCGTAATAAGTCTCACCTTTTGGCATTAAACTTGATGAAGGCACTATTTGCTCTAATTCACTCGTAGTAGAGCACGCGCTTACAAAGCATAAGGCAAACAATAAGGTTAGCTTGTTAATCATTAACCTTCTCCAGTGTTAGTGTCGATAATGCCACCGACTTCGATAATTGTTGTTTCACCCGTGACAACATCGGTAATATGCACCAATAAGGCACCATCTTGATTCACCACCTGGATCTCGAAATCATCAGTCTTTAAGTACCCTTCACCGCCGTTTGCCGCATCATTAAACAGCTGACTCATCAGACGAGACTCTAGTGAACTCGCTAATCGGTCAAGCGCCGATGGCGGCACATAACTCGACCCTCCTGTATGTTTATTTTGAGCTGATGCATTAGACAGTAAATATGAACCATTAAGGTAACTGCCCCCAAAGTTGGGATTAACAGGAGTGTAAGTCAGCTGAGTTGCATGGGATGAGCCCATAAGCACCGCCAACAATGAACCACCCGCAATTTTAATAACCCTTTTCATAAACTTTCCTTGTTAAAATTCATCTGGAGCCAAATCGGGATCTAAAAATTGGGCCCAGTTTGCTTGCCTTTGATTTTGTTTTAATTTTTGGTTTACTCGCCCGGCAGCAGCTAAAGCTTGCTCATCGATATTTCGACTTGCAGGAGAGACAACCGTGATATAGATAGGTCTTCTATTGTGAAGAATACTAATTTTACTACCGCTTCTCGCTGTCGCTTGTTCAACCACGGTCAAACCTGAATGTTGAGCCACACCACCAATATCCCGATAAGCTGCGACAAATTCTCGATAAAATCGATGACCAAATCGAGTCATTGCACGATTAAGAATAAGCCCATCGATAAGATCTGTTTCAACTTTTGGGGGTTTATCGCTGGTACTTTCGGCTAGCGGTGGTTGCTGCTTATCTAATACAATCTCCCCTGCCGTCAACGTTGACGACAGAAGGAGAAAACATAAGCAGAACCGACTCATTGAGTCACTTCATGCATATTGGTTTGGGCCCAGGCAATTGCCTGACCACGGCTCGATACACCAATTTTTCTAAACGCTCGATAAAGATGCGTTTTTATGGTGCTTTCACTGACAAATAGTTTATTTGCAATATCAATATTGGTACTTCCACTGCGTAATACTTGCAGTACTTCACGCTCTCGGATCGTTAAGGTTTCAACCTCATCAATAGCACTATCATTAAGGCTGTTACTCTCTGTAAAACGCTGAGGTAGAACCACTTTGCCTTTTACTATATCCGCCATGCCCTCACCAATTGTTTCTAAACAAGCATCTGAATAAAATACCCCGGCAGTCACTGAAGCTTGGATAAGAAATTTAGCGTCAACCTGTTTAGGAAAATGCAAAAAGACGACTCGAGCGATGTTGCTGCCTTTTTCAATGCGCTTTTGAATTTGATATGCGGTTTGAACATCTACGGTCGACAGATCAATCAAAATGATAGTAATGCGACTTTCTAATAATTCAGCATTAAAATGCTCTGGAGAGATCCGATGTAGTTTGACCAAGAACTCTTGTGGCCATCTGGTATTGAGAAGATCGGCAAATAAATGCGAGCGGGTAACCAAAACCCAATGTGTGACTTTGAACATAAGCTAACTCCGTGTGTACTGTATATCACCATCCGTGTGTTTTTATTGTAATACACCCAGACTACAAATAAAGACAGAATTATTCACATAAACACAACAACAATTGAAGTTGGCTTAATTTGAAATATAACCTTGAGTGACTTGGGCTGATTGTCCCTGCCCATATTGCACAACTGAAACACCATGCCCAGTACCATTTTGGTATATTGTCACCGAGCTTTCATTGCCAATTTGTAGGACTGAAGCTAAATTATTGTTCCCTTGTTGATTAATATCGAGATTTAAATAGGCACCTTGCTGAGAAGAGATAGCGATGTTATTGAAGCCACTTTGAAGAATGCTTGCCTCAATTTCTGCACCATTTTGGTAAACGCCAGCGCGGTTACTTCCCCCTAACTGCTTCACATCCGCCACTGTTAATAAGCCCGACTGACTCACTATTGCCCGGTTTGAAACACCTTGCTGACTCACACTTGCATCTAAACTATCACCACTTTGGGCGATAGAGGCGCGGTTATCATAGCCATTAAGTTCATCAAATTGGCTAAGGTCTTGAGCGTGCACCAGAGGCAAAAAGGCAAGGAGTAGCGCTGGGGTATAACGCCATATGCTGCTGATTTGAAGATTAGAGGAGTTAACCGCCATCTTAGTAGTATCCATACTCAATTACCGACCTTTAATGACTATATGAAATTAACGCGGCCATTATGTCGGGAAAGTGCTTGTCCATCATCAATCTAGAGTATTAAAAGCGCTGCATCCAAATATCTATTCGCTCAATAAAAACTAGACTTTACTACTACGGATAACTCAATTAACAACAATTAACTATTTCACAAAAACACATTCAATCTATTGATTTTAAAAGTAATAAATAACAAACCCTCAAATATTATTATCGATGGTGTTAACTAAGCTTGTCATACGAAAGGAGTCACAAGTCATTTCTTATGTAAGATGAAAAATATTGTATGTTTTATGCTGTGATGAGATTTTGTATAAAATTTTCTTACCTATAATCTGAACCCTAGTAAGAATTTGAATGCTGGTTCCACCAGAAAACCTTTTGAGCCAATATTGATCCTGCACTGTCAAAATTTTTATGCAAAAAAGCCAGCTCTAGGCTGGCTCATTTTAGCAATTTAAGTCAAATAAAATTACTTAAGTGTCGACTCGGCAGTACGACCATCATCGTGACAGCTGTCACATGTTGGCTTGTCACCCACGTTCATTTCATGTGGCGCGTGACAATCAGCACACGTTAGCATGCCGTCATGTGGCTGGTGAACGGCGTCCATTTCAGCCAAAGTACCGTGACAGGCTTGGCACTGCTGGAACTCGTATTCACCGTCTGCAGATGGTGAACCGTCAGCGTGACACGCTTCACAACCGTCCATTTCAGCATGCATTTCGGCAAGTTCTTGACCTTCAGCGAAAGCTGTTGGTGATAAAGCGAGTGCTGCGAATGCCGCACCAAAAATTGCACTTAGTAGTTTATTGCTCACAATTGTATCCTCATTTGATGTTCGCATAGTGAAAACTTAATAGTCAGGTTGTTTTCATCTTGCGAACAATATTTTTAGCACGACTTAGGTTAATTTAGCTAAGCATTAACTAATCCGCAACTAATTTAAGTAAAAGATCATATCATTGTGGAAATTCTCAAAATGTGCGCTTAATCAAATTACTTCTTGGAATGCAGTATAACTAACTATTTATCACGTTGATTTTGGGTAATAAAAAAGCGATTCGAGAGATTGAACCTCGAACCGCCTTGATTTAGCCATGCTTCAATTAGTGAGTTCTAAGTGCCGCAATACGCTTTTCTAGTGGCGGATGACTCATCATCAACTCAGCCATCGATTTTTTACCATTAATACCTAGCGCTGACATTGACGCTGGCATTGCACCGGTTTCAGGGCCTTGGCGCAGTCTCTCAAGTGCCGCAATCATCTTATCTTTACCCGCTAAACGTGCAGCACCTTCGTCGGCTCGATATTCACGAATACGAGAGAAGTAAGCCACAATGATTGAAGCTAAGATACCAAACAGCATATCCAGTACAAAAACCACTGCCATATAAGCAAACATGCCTAAGCCTTCACCCTCTTCGTCATTACTCGCGACGAAGTTATTGATGATGCCAGCCACGACACGTGCAGCGAAGATAACGAATGTATTCACCACGCCTTGAATAAGAGTCAGCGTCACCATATCGCCGTTAGCGACGTGGCTTACTTCGTGGGCTAATACAGCTTCTATTTCGTCTTGACTCATGCCATACAACAGACCACTGCTCACTGCAACCAATGCGTTGTTTTTGCTAGGACCCGTTGCAAATGCATTTAACTCTGCCGACTGATAGATAGCCACTTCAGGCATTTTAATGCCCGCTTGCTCTGCTTGACGAGCAACGGTTTCCACTAACCAACGTTCAGTGTTATCACGCGGCGTTGTGATAACCTCACAGCCCATAGTTTTCTTAGCCATCCACTTAGAGATAGCCAAGCTGATAAAGGCGCCACCAAAACCAAAGATTGCAGCGAATACTAATAATCCGCCCATGGTTGAGGTATTAACACCTAAGATAGACATCACAATTGATGCCACCAATAAGATCGCCATGTTAGTGGCAATCAGTAAAAATATACGCTTCATTTAAGCTCCTGTTAGGATACAAAGTACCTGATATACACTCTATAAGAGACATAATATGTCCAAAAAACGAGATTTCAAGGGGAGACTGCAAAATTTATGTCTTATCGCTTCAAATACATGCCTTGTAGCATCAATAATAGACGGCTGAGTTCCACTTTTATATCAAGTCGGCAAAGTCTAGGTCGGTTTCATTAATCTAAGATTAATTTAATCGGTAAAGCAGGATAATTATAGGAGACGTGGGATTAATCTTTCTTAACATAAAGATAAGCCCAATTAGGAAGCATAATTTCTCCACCAATTGGGCGTTAATTTTGCGTACAAGCTTTAGCTAATTCATGTTACATCGCACTAACTATTAGATATTAACGATTAGCTTATAACAAAACACTCATATCTAAATGACTGGCAGCAGCTTCCGCGGTCGGCTTAGCAAGATGCGGTACATAGCCCAAGCAAGGCGCCGTCATCATCTGTTTTAGCGCGGCTAGATTTTCTTGTTGATTTGCCATATCGGCATCGACTTGATTCGCTACCCAGCCTACAAGGTTCAAACCATCAGCCTTAATCGCTTCAGCCGTTAATAATGCATGGCTTAAACAGCCTAGTTTCATACCCACCACTAAGATCACTGGCAAGTTCATCGATTGCACAACGTCTGAAAGGTAGTGACCTTCTCCTAATGGTAAACGCCAGCCACCCGCACCTTCAATCAAGCAAAAATCAGCACCAACAAATTCAGCCATCTTGAGCTGAGCTTCAATACGATTAGGCGCTAATTGAACGCCTTTCTCTGCTGCCGCGATGTGCGGCGCAATAGCTGCTTCAAAGGCAAAAGGATTAATATCCTCGTAAGGAAGTTTGATACTAGAAGCAGCCATTAATGCCAAAGCATCACTATTTCGAAGCCCTTTCTCTGTTTGTTCACAGCCAGATGCTATCGGCTTAAAGCCTACTGTTTCGCCTTTAGCGGCAGTTAGCAATGCAGATGAGATCAACGTCTTACCACAATCGGTATCTGTACCCGTTACAAAAAATGTCATGTCAACTCCAAGCTGCGTTTAGCGCTTTTTCCGCGCTTTAATAAAGCTAATATTATAAGTTAAAGGAAGGCCCTCAGGGGCTCGACTCAACTCTGCCTGAGCTTGCAAAGCTTGCCAATCTTTACGTCCTCTCAATGTGACCTGAGGCAAGTTAACATTTTGATCTTGTTTTACAATTGATGCCCCAACCCCTTTAATCGACTGCAGCATAGCTCTAAGATCGGCAAAGTGAACCGTTATCGCTTGAGTTTCAAACTCTGCTATATGCCAGGCATCTTGCTCAAAACAAGCAAGCAGTGTTTTTTCATCGATAAACGTATTGACCTTAAAAC
The DNA here is from genome assembly GCF_052977325.1 of Shewanella sp. 0m-6. Taxonomy (NCBI): domain Bacteria; kingdom Pseudomonadati; phylum Pseudomonadota; class Gammaproteobacteria; order Alteromonadales; family Shewanellaceae; genus Shewanella; species Shewanella sp. 0m-6. The sequence continues at coordinate 12,717 of NZ_JBRIMD010000025.1, read as the reverse complement.
CTAGTTCAGCCAACTGATACAAACTATTGGCAGCTACGATACTCATATTCAGTTCACCATCACGACAAAGCACTCTGCAAGCTTCATTAATCGCTAGAGGAAGATTTTGGCACCATTGCAATGCCACATTGGAATAGATGCCACCAATCGTGTCTGCAGCAAAAGGAAGACTCTGGGCATCGCCACAAATCGGTATGTACTGCGGGAAGTTTTCGCTAAGCGTTTTGAGCATCCCCTCGGCAATATCGAGACAGAGTACTTGCTCAAGGCTAGGAATATGATCAAAGCAAGTACCAGGACCGGCACCTATATCTAATAAGCGGGAGCTTGAGGTCACTTGACGTAACAGATGCTCAGCAGTTCTTTTTTGCAGTATATCGTAACTATGGTAATGCGCGGCTGCGGCGGAAAACCGCGCTGCGACTTGGTGTTTAAGCTCACTTGATCCTGTATTCACTGCATTGGATCCTAATCAATCAAATAAAATTGAAATAGCGGTATAAAAGCCTTTAAAGAACCTTTAAAGACAGCGTAATGAGATATTAGAAAGCTCAATGTCAGTCATCATTTAAGATAACAGCCAACACATCCACTAACGCCAAAATATCTTGCTGACAGTGATTAGCATTTATGGTTAACCTTAATCTTGCACTTCCGACGGGTACGGTTGGAGTTCGAATCGCACCTAACCAGAAACCATGTTCTTTCAATCTTTTAGCCACCGCCATTGTCTTAGCGGCATCGCCGATTAAGATCGGTTGAATTGCAGTTTGTGAGTCTGAGAGTTCGATATTCTTTTCTAAGCAGGCAGCTCTAAAACAGGCAATATTGTCATTCAATTTCTGCCGACGTTCGGGTTGCTGCTTAATCATATTGATCGCGGCCAATGCTGCTACGGCATGAGCTGGCGACAACGCTGTTGAGTAGATGTAATGACGGGCATTGGCCACCAAAAAATCGATTAATGCTTGGCTTCCGAGAATTGCAGCTCCTTGCCCCCCCATGGCCTTACCAAAGGTGACCAACTGAGCATCAATCTTAATGTCGTTTGCAATCCTTGTGGCACCCAATCCGTTTTCGCCTAGCAGACCAAAACCATGGGCATCATCGACGATTAACCAAGCATTATGCTGTTGACAAAGCGCCGATAACTCAGCTAAAGGAGCAATATCACCATCCATACTAAATAGACTTTCGGTCAATAATGCACTTGGCGAAAAGCGCTCTAAATGACTCTTAGCACTATCGATGTCGTTATGACTAAAGCGCTTCAGCTTAGCACCACTATCCTGAACGCCGTCGATCACTGAGGCATGGATTAACTTATCGGCAAGCACCAGATCCGTTTCATTAAACAAGGTCTTCATTAATGCGTTATTAGCGCTAAAACCTGAACAAAATAACAGTGCAGCTTCATGTCCTGTGGCTTCGCATAAGGCTTGCTCAAGTTTTAAATGCGCTTCGCTATAACCCACGACCAATGGCGAGGAAGTACTCCCAACACCGTGTTGTTTCGCTCCTTGGTAAAGTGCCTCAGCTAACTCTGAAGATGTCGATAAGCCTAAATAGTCATTACTACTGAAATTAACATAAGGCAGTGCATCCACTTCAAAGTAATTTGACTGATTAGGGTCCAGCACAAGATTAGTGCGTCTTCGAAGCAGACCTTGTTGTTCTAACGCTTGATTTTTATTGATAACTCTAGCGTTCAAGGACTCGACTAACGGCTGATTTTTTGAACTTTCTGACATTGTTATGCTCAGTTAAAAGGCTAAAATAGCCTAGTAAACCCACCGCTTTATTTTCGGCAGGCTTTGGTAATTGTGTATTTTAATCGTTACTTGTATAAAATCGCTTTGAAAAAGGGAGCACTATCAGCATTGAGCGATACTGACCAACACTGACGATGCTCTCTGTTAATTAGTCACCCGGCAACCATTAACTATCTTGTAACCATTAACCATCTTGTAACTATTAACTATTTTTTAATCAGCAACTTAAAGCGCGCCAGCATCATAAAATGCTGACACTTTTTTGTCTTGCTGCGCCGCGGCTTTTGCCAACATAGCTTCATCCTGTTCTTTGGTTGATGCTACGCCCTGCTCAGGATGCAGGCCCAGTCGTCTAAATAGACTCATATCATCATTTTCTTCTGGATTAGCCGTCGTTAACAACTTACAACCGTAAAAGATTGAATTTGCTCCCGCAAAAAAGCACATCGCTTGCAGTTCATCGGTCATATTCTCACGCCCTGCCGACAGACGCACTCTAGACTTGGGCATTGTAATACGCGCTACGGCAATGGTACGGACAAACTCTAATGGATCTAAATCATCAAGGTTTTCAAAGGGGGTACCTTCGACTTTTACCAACATATTAATTGGCACAGAATCTGGATGCTGATCTAAGTTTGCCAATTGCTGAAGAAGACCTGCTCGGTCGGTGGCTTTCTCGCCCATGCCAACAATGCCACCAGAACATACTTTCATGCCTGATGCACGTACATTGGATAAGGTATCTAAACGACTTTGATAGGTGCGAGTGGTGATCACATCGCCATAATATTCAGGCGAGGTATCTAAGTTATGGTTGTAATAGTCCAGTCCCGCATCAGCCAGCGTATTGGCTTGATCAGCTGACAACATACCCAGGGTCATACAGGTTTCCATACCTAATGCTTTAACCTCTTCCACCATGGTCTTAAGGTATGGCATATCGCGTTCTTTAGGATTACGCCACGCTGCGCCCATGCAGAAACGTGATGCTCCCGCAGCTTTAGCACTGCGAGCTTCTGTTAGTACAGTTTCCATGGCGAGCAAGCGCTCTTTTTCAAGACCTGTGTCATAACGTGCACTTTGCGGGCAATACTTACAGTCTTCTGGGCAAGCACCGGTTTTAATCGACAGTAAACGGCTGATCTGGACTTCATTAGGATCGAACTCTTGGCGGTGGATGCTATGCGCCTGAAATAGGAGATCGTTCATTGGCAGTGCAAATAAGCTTTCAATCTCTTCGCGCTTCCAGTTATTTCTTAGCTGTACTTCAGACATGCAGTTCCCTTTTTGCTCACACGTTCAATTAATCTGATTCTTTTGCGTTTGCTGCTAGCATCTGAGTTTATAAAAAAGATGCTAACTGCCGTTAACCCAGTTAAAGAATGGCACACTTTTAACCATTAAAACAATAACTTACCATTATAAAGTGGAGGCTTTTACGTAATATTTATCTTGCTTAGGATACCTACAGGTCGTAACCTGTCAATGTCATACTAATTAAAAGGTTTACTAACGGTTATTATATGAGCAACAACATTCAATCTACTACAAGCAGTGTTGATCTTCAATTTGATAAAGAGCACTTGTGGCATCCGTATACCTCCATGGCCAATGCATTGCCGGCATTTGGAGTCGTTGCCGCCGATGGCGTTGAACTGGAGTTGCAAGATGGTACAAAACTCATTGACGGTACCAGTTCATGGTGGGCTTGTGTCCATGGTTATAGCCATCCCAAAATAGTCGCAGCAATGCAGCAGCAAACCGCACAATTAAGCCATGTTATGTTTGGCGGGATCACCCACCGTCCTGCAGTAGAGTTGGCACGACTGCTCATCGACATGACTAGCCCCAAACTAACCAAGGTATTTTTGGCGGACTCGGGCTCAATCGCGGTAGAAGTGGCGATGAAAATGGCTCTGCAATACTGGCAAGGTAGAGGACATACAGCGAAGCAAAAAATCCTCACCATTAAAAATGGCTATCATGGTGATACCTTTGCAGCCATGAGCGTGTGCGATCCAGAAGGTGGCATGCACACCATGTTTGGTGAGTTAGTCACCAAACAATTGTTTGCCCCAGCTCCTCAGTCTCGCTTCGATGACGACTTTGACCCAGAGGAACTGAGCGACATTTCTAACCTGTTTGAAGATAATCATCAACAGGTAGCGGCATTATTGCTCGAGCCGATTATGCAAGGTGCTGGCGGTATGCGTTTTTACCACCCAGAGTATTTAACCGCGGTAAGAAAACTGTGCGACAAATATAATGTGCTGCTGATTCTTGATGAAATCGCCACCGGCTTTGGTCGTACTGGTAAGTTATTTGCCTACGAACACAGCAATATTGAAGCCGACATTTTATGTTTAGGTAAAGCATTGACTGGTGGTTATATTTCCTTAGCAGCAACCCTGTGCAGTGATGAAGTGGCTAAAGGTGTTAGTGATTCTCCTGCCGGCGTGTTTATGCACGGCCCAACCTTCATGGCTAACCCATTAGCGTGCTCTGCGGCCATCGCCAGCCTTGAGCTTATTGGTGAAAATCATTGGCAACAACAGGTTAGTGCTATTGAAACTCAGTTAAAGCACGAACTGGCAAGCGCTATAGACTACCAAAATGTCAAAGACGTACGCGTATTAGGGGCCGTAGGAGTGTTAGAGATGAATGCCACTGTTAATACTGCAGAGCTGCAACAGCAGTTTGTCGATTTAGGCGTATGGATAAGACCTTTTGCTAATCTTATCTATATCATGCCGCCCTATTGCATTACCTCAAGCCAGCTCAGCAAATTGACTCATGCGATGAAAGTCGTAGCTAAACAAGTTCATCTTCCAAAGGACTCAAATACGTTTATCAGTCATGGGTAAGCTAAGGTAACCAACAACTATAAATATGTCCGCTTCGCAACACCTCTGCTCTGGGACCGTTGGCGTTTCAATTCGTAACGGTCGGCTCAGTTGGTGCCACTGACCAGCATAAATATCTGAAACGCCAAGATTGCGTCATTACTATTGGTCACATTAAGAGCCTATAAATATGCCTTTTAGCTAACCCCCTGCCTTTACAGCCGAAGTAACAACCTTAGATTTGGCTATAAAATGTGATTTTTTTATGATATTTCGTTTAATTTAGCCCTGAATGATAAAAATCGATAAAATAAATTGAAAAGTATTGCTATACTTGCGCGGAATTTTAGAACGTAACTCCAATAGAGTAGAAAAATGACTGATTTATCAAAGTACAGAAACATTGGTATCTTTGCTCACGTTGACGCGGGTAAGACTACTACAACTGAGCGTATCCTAAAGCTTACCGGTAAGATCCATAAACTGGGCGAAGTGCATGACGGCGAATCAACAACTGACTTCATGGAACAGGAAGCTGAGCGTGGTATTACCATTCAGTCTGCTGCTGTTAGTTGTTTTTGGAAAGAACACCGTTTCAACGTTATCGACACCCCTGGTCACGTTGACTTTACAGTAGAAGTTTACCGTTCTCTTAAAGTTCTTGATGGTGGTATCGGTGTATTCTGTGGTTCTGGTGGTGTTGAACCACAATCAGAAACTAACTGGCGTTATGCTAACGACTCAGAAGTTGCGCGTATCATCTTCGTAAACAAGTTAGACCGTATGGGTGCTGACTTCTTACGTGTTGTTAAGCAAACTAAAGACGTTCTAGCTGCTAACCCACTTGTTATGGTACTGCCAATCGGTATCGAAGACGAGTTCAGTGGTGTTGTTGACCTACTTACTCGTAAAGCATACGTATGGGATGACACTGGCGAAGCTGAGAACTACTCAGTAGAAGACGTTCCTGCTGACATGGTTGACCTTGTTGAAGAATACCGTGAAATGCTAATCGAAACTGCTCTAGAGCAAGACGATGACCTATTAGAAGCTTACATGGAAGGCGAAGAGCCATCTATGGAAGACATTAAGCGTTGTATCCGTGCTGGTACTCGTACAATGGACTTCTTCCCTACATACTGTGGTTCTGCTTTCAAGAACAAAGGTATGCAGCTTCTTCTTGATGCTGTTGTTGATTACCTACCAAACCCAGTTGAAGTTGATCCACAACCTCTTACTGACGAAGAAGGTAACGAAAACGGTGAGTTCGCTTTAGTTTCTATCGATGAGCCACTAAAAGCACTAGCATTCAAAATCATGGATGACCGTTTCGGTGCACTAACATTCGTACGTATCTACTCAGGTCAGCTACGTAAAGGTGATACTATTCTTAACAGTGCAACTGGTAAGACTGAACGTATCGGCCGTATGTGTGAAATGCAAGCAGATGAGCGTAACGAGCTTGATTACGCACAAGCTGGTGACATCATCGCTATCGTTGGTATGAAGAACGTGCAAACAGGTCACACTTTGTGTGATGTTAAGCACCCTTGTACTCTTGAAGCAATGGTATTCCCAGAGCCAGTTATCTCTATCTCTGTAACACCAAAAGATAAAGGCGGCTCTGAGAAAATGGGTATCGCTATCGGTAAAATGATTGCAGAAGATCCATCTTTCCGTGTAGAGACTGACATCGATTCAGGTGAAACTATTCTTAAAGGTATGGGTGAGCTTCACCTAGACATTAAGGTAGACATCCTTAAGCGTACTTACGGCGTTGACCTAATTGTTGGTGAGCCTCAAGTTGCATACCGTGAAACTATTACTCGTGAAATCGAAGATAGCTACACGCATAAGAAGCAGTCTGGTGGTTCTGGTCAGTTCGGTAAGATTGACTATGTTATCCGTCCTGGTGAGCAAAACACTGGCTTCACATTTAAGTCTTCAGTTGTTGGTGGTAACGTTCCTAAGGAATTCTGGCCAGCAGTTGAGAAAGGTTTCGCTAGCATGATGAACACCGGTACTGTTGCTGGTTTCCCTGTGTTAGACGTTGAACTTGAACTTAAAGATGGTGCTTTCCACGCAGTTGACTCGTCAGCTATCGCGTTCGAAATCGCTGCTAAAGGCGCATTCCGTCAATCTATGCCAAAAGCTGGCGCGCAACTTCTTGAGCCTATCATGAACGTTGACGTATTCAGCCCAGATGACAACGTTGGTGACGTTATTGGTGACCTTAACCGTCGTCGTGGTATGATCAAAGACCAAAACGCTGGTGTTACTGGTGTTCGTATTAAGGCTGACGTACCGCTTTCAGAAATGTTCGGTTACATCGGTTCACTACGTACTATGACTTCTGGTCGTGGCCAATTCTCTATGGAATTCGCTCACTACAGCCAGTGTCCAAACAGTGTTTCTGAGAAAGTTATCGCTGAAGTTAAAGAAAGAAACGCTAAGAAGTAACTATTAATTTAGTTATGACTCTTTAGAGTTTTAAGCTTTAACATAAAAGCCTATAGATGAATGTCTATAGGCTTTTTTATTGCCTGCCTAATCATAAACGTTATGAACATTGCTTACGTAAAGCAATCAGTATCAAGATGTGTTCGCTCAGCGAGGGCTTAGCGCTTGTGAGGCAAGGACTTTAATTGAACTCGGTTATGACACTGATTGGAAGTGCTAAAACTCGCCATTTAGACTACAAGAGCGAGTTATACTAATTGTAAGAAAGGGATATAAGAATATGTATAATCATTAGGCTTCAAACGTTTTTGCCATGCGAATAATACTATTTAACGGTACCCGATGCTTGTTACGGTCGGCACATAATAGCTGATGATTCTTATCCTTTGGCTCACCAATCTGCTGGATCTGCACTTGATAGCCTTCCGCTTTCGCTGCTGCATAATATCCCTCAAACTCCCATAGAGCCATATTGGTATTATCGCAAATAACCACAGGTATTTTATTAGCAATTGCGTGGATAAATCGCGTTAAGTTAAGTTGATGATATTTAGATAATTGTTTTGGATTAAAGTGGTACTCACCATCAAGATAAAAAAACTCATCTGTAGAGCAAACCTTAACCGATCCACTATCATCACACTTTGGTAATGACTTTACATATTGTTCAACCCAATAGCTTTTACCACTTCCCGGCAGTCCACGCATAATGATTGCAATGCCGCCAACATCAGTATCTTGTTTCATCTACAATTACCTTTTACTTGCCTCATTACGAGGACATTATTAATACCCATTGGTATACGACACCCAAGCACTAAGGCTAAAGTAGGTTATTCACTATTTTGCCACTAAGAATATCATCCACAAGTTTAGGTACCACTTCACTCGCTTTCCCTTCTAAATGATATTGGAATTGGCTGTGCCTATCTGCAGCCACAAGGTTAATCTCAACCGTCTGTGCGCCATGGTGATTAGCTGTATCAACAAAGCCTGCCGCAGGGTACACCGTTCCTGATGTGCCTATCGCAATAAACAGATCGCATGTATCTAGCGCATGTTGAATTCTATCTAAACCAAAAGGCATTTCACCAAACCAAACAACATGCGGCCTGAGTCTTTGAGCTGGTATGCAGCAAGTACAAGTATGTTCTGGTCCAAAAGGTTCTCTTAATACGAAGGTTTGCTGTGAGCGTGGGCAACGCCCTTTAGATAACTCTCCATGCATGTGTAAAAGACGTCGAGAGCCTGCTCGCTCATGTAAATCATCTATGTTTTGTGTAACCACCAACAACTCGCCCTCAAACTCTTGCTCAAGCTTAGCAAGTGCAATATGGCCCGCATTGGGTTCGATAGAGCCATTATGAAACTGTTGCCATCTATCGTTATAGAAACGTTCAACTAACAATGGGTTATTGGCATAGCCTTCAGGGGTCGCGACCTCTTCGATTTTATGCTCTTCCCATAAACCATCTTGATCTCTAAAGGTACGTAACCCAGATTCAGCAGAGATCCCTGCCCCGGTCAATATTACAATCTGCTGGTACATCTACAGTCCTTATTATTAGTCTTTGTTACTATCTTGCCTTTTTGTCGGCGTGGATGACATTAGGCGTTAGTATAAATGGGCAATAACAATACAAAAAGTACGTTTAAATTGTTTGTTTTATATCTAGTTAATGGCTTTTATTTGCATATGAGGCTTTATTGCTAGATCAAAGGTTTAAGTTTTCAATTTGTACACATATAATGGATTGAATACCCACAAATGAACTGATTAACTTATAGCTAATCGTTCTGCAATCAAGAGAACAATAATGACAGATGGAAATCAAGCGCTAAAGAAAGCCGGTTTGAAAGTGACCTTACCACGAGTCAAAATTTTAGAATTGATGCAAGCGCCAGAGAATCAACACATCAGTGCTGAAGATCTCTATAAGAAGTTACTGGATATTGGTGAAGAGATTGGTCTTGCTACTGTATATCGCGTACTTAACCAGTTTGATGATGCAGGTATTGTTACTCGCCACCACTTTGAGAGTGGCAAGGCTGTTTTCGAACTTTCGTCTCAGCATCACCATGACCACTTAGTATGCCTATCGTGCGGTAAGGTTATCGAATTTTCTGACGAAATGATTGAACGTCGTCAAGATGAAATCGCAATGAAGCATAACATTAAGCTAACTAACCACAGCTTATATCTATACGGTGTTTGTACTAACGATGAGTGCGACCACGGCGTCGCGTAATACTGCGCCTCGAGACAAAAACCAGCTTAGTCGCTGGTTTTTTTGTTTAGGTAACCGCTATAGAAACTTATGAAACACATTCACTTTATGGCCCATAAATTTATCACGGTTTCTTTGCTTCATCCCCACCTTACGCGCAACGCCTTCCGAGCCTTTATTGCCTAGTAAAATTAACGCAATAGCCTCATGAATGTCGTAATCCTGAAAGCGTTCAAGTGCCGCTGCGCCGGCCTCAAAGCCAATACCTTGCCCCCAATATTGTGGTAGATATCGGTACCCCAGCTCCACTTCGTTAAACTCAGTAATAAAAGTCGGGCCACAAAATCCAATCACTTTCCCATCCGACTTATGCTCTACAGCCCAGCGGCCGTAGCCTCGCTCTTGATAGCTGGGTAAAATAACGTTATCTAAAATCTGCGTCGCTTGAGACATTGAAGTCATAGGAGCGCCAGGAATATAAGTTAGGACTTCTGGGACACTGTTCAACAAAAAGATAGCTTTAGTATCTTTAGGCTCAAACCAACGCAAAATCAGCCTGTCTGTCTCAGTAATAATCACAATAAACTCCTTTTAATCAACTTCCTTTCTAGGTAACTAATATACTCGTTATTTGTTTAGTTTAGAAAGTATTAAAACATGTTTGCTTAAATCGTACCAATCGCGTTCAATATAGCAATGCTAGATTAGAGTCAATAACAAAGGAATGCTTTATGACTATCATGCAAAAGGTCTATTGGGTTATTGCAACCTTAGGTAACCTAATTGCCATCAATTATATGCTTAACAACACTGGGCTGTTTCCAAGCTTAGTATTGATGTTTACCCTTTTCTATACTGCTGTCGGTTATTTTGATATCTACCACAGCTCACATACACTTAACCGGCTCTACCCTGTTGTCGCTTATCTGCGTTACTTTCTCGAGTCTTATCGAGTCGAAATCCAACAGTACTTCATCGCTAACGACACAGAAGAGACCCCTTTTAACCGTGAACAACGTTCTTTAGTCTACCAACGTGCAAAAAACGTGCGCGACACCATCGCCTTTGGCACACAGAGAAATTTATTAGAAGATAACTACCTCAGTCTGTGGCAATCACTGCACCCTAAAGAGGTTGATAAAAATAACAAACGCATTCAAATTGGTGGGCCCGATTGTTTACAGCCCTATCAAGCATCTTACTTTAATATCTCGGCCATGAGTTTTGGCTCACTGAGTGCTAATGCCATCGAATCCCTTAATCTTGGCGCATTAAAAGCGGGTTGTTACCACAACACCGGTGAAGGTGGCGTGAGTCCCTATCACCTTAAACATCATGGCGACCTAGTTTGGCAAATTGGCTCAGGTTTGTTTGGATGCCGTGATGATGCAGGTAATTTCAACCCCGACACATTTACAGCAATGGCCACTCGCCCGCAAATTAAAATGATTGAGATAAAGCTCTCTCAAGGCGCAAAACCGGGGCATGGAGGGGTATTACCTGCCGCTAAAATTACCGATGAGATTGCAGCCATTCGCCACATCCCCAAAGATAGAGATTGCGTCTCTCCAGCTGTAAACCCTGAATGCACAACGCCAAAAGACCTGCTTAACTTCATTCAGACATTACGGCAGCTCAGTGAAGGGAAACCTGTTGGCTTTAAACTCTGTGTAGGTAACCCTGTCGAGTTTTTAGGTTTATGTAAAGCGATGATTGAAACGGGGATCACCCCAGACTTTATTACCGTTGATGGTGCAGAAGGCGGCACAGGAGCCGCTCCTGTCGAGTTTACTAATAGATTGGGCATGATGTGCCTTGAGGCCATTTATTTCGTTGATAACGCCTTAACGGGTGCAGGACTCAGAGACAAGATCACAATTATCGCCTCAGGAAAAACAGCCTCAAGTTTTGATCTACTGGCAAAAATTGCGATGGGCGCAGATACCGTTAATGCGGCCAGGACCATGATGATGTCCTTAGGCTGTATTCAGTCGAGACAGTGCAACACCAACATGTGTCCTACGGGGATTGCAACACAAGACCCTGCGCGCAGTAGAGCGGTTAATATTGTAGATAAAAGCGAACGAGTCAAAAATTATCACCACAACACGCTCGAGAGTTTTTTCGAATTAGTCGGCAGTATGGGGCTAGACAATCCAGAAAAGTTACAGCCGCATATGCTCAAGCGTCGTACTCCCTATGGTCTATTAATGTCGGTAGGCAGTTTAATCCAACCGCTACAAATGAATGATCTCGTTAACGAGAATAAAGTTGCAGGTCCATGGAATGAATGGTGGCGTACGGCTCAAGCAGAAGACTTCTATTGCGAGGATGTTTATATCCTCTCTCCTGCAGAGCTGTCGCGACCTAGAAATGCTGTTTAGCAACATTTAATAATCGATTACAGTAACACCGCCAACCAAAAGCTCATGCTTAATACAGACAGTACCGTAGATAACACTACGGTACTGGCGATTACAGCCTGTTGCGCTTGAACTTGCATAGCAACTAGATAGGCATTAACCCCCAAAGGTGAAGCACTGAGTAGAACCAAGACCACTAAATTATCACCATCGATCGACAACAGCTTAGATCCACATAAAAATACTAAAAATGGCAGTAGCAAGAGTTTGACCATGGAAGCGACAAGCGCTAATTGCCAATGACTGGTTATCTTATAAAAACTCAGGTTTGCCCCAAGCACAAACAAGGCACATGCCAAAGCCGGCTCACTGAGCAGGCGCAACCCATTAAATAAGTTATCTTCTACTTTAATCGCGAGTAAATTTAACAGTAATCCTGCAGAAATCCCCAATACAATCGGGTTTAACACTATGCCTTTTATAAACTGCCATCCATTGAATCCAGAGGTATTTTGCTTATAACTCAAAAGAAAAGTTAATGAAAAAAGCATGGCGCTATGAAAGGTGATAATTGCAAACACGTTGCCCATCATCTTCTCACCCAGCGCGCCTACGATAACTGGCAAACCAACAAGAATCGTGTTGGAATAGCTACATCCTAATCCATAAACAGCACTACTTGTGAGTAAAGCTTTACGCCCTCGCATTAGCCAGCAATATAATCCAGCAACGACCCCGTAGACACCAAGCACAGGCAGATAAAAAGCCATTAAGTTTTTAAGCTCAAAACTCTTAGCCAGATCGGCTTGGTACATATTAATGAACAAAAAAGCCGGTATGGACAGATAAAAGGTAAATAGGCTTATGCCACCGATACTTTCTTTAGTAAACGGCCCCTTCGCCGTCAGAAAATAGCCTAAGCTCGCCATAAAAAGTAATGGAAAGATGATAGTAATCGTCGACATCAAGTTATACCAAACTGGAAAATTAACTGGTCACACTTGCCCAATCCCTAGAACACAATTTTGTCACTCGCTCTGAACTCTCA
>NZ_JBRIMD010000024.1:0-72299 GCF_052977325.1 Shewanella sp. 0m-6 | reverse complement strand
TTGCGGGAGCTGGATTTGAACCAACGACCTTCGGGTTATGAGCCCGACGAGCTACCATACTGCTCCATCCCGCGTCCGATAAACGCTGAAAGCTGTTTTAATTCTACTTACAAAGAATTGTTTTAGAAAACTGAATTTCTCTTTATAGAAGCAGGAGGAATTAATTCGCCAAGTTCTACACAAGAAAATTGAGCCTGAGTAGCTTTAACGCTGCTCTAACCCGCATCCGGTTAACACTAATAGATTTTTGATTCTACTATAAAAGAATTGGTACAACCGAGTGGATTCGAACCACCGACCCCTACCATGTCAAGGTAGTGCTCTAACCAACTGAGCTACGGTTGTATTGGTTGCGGGAGCTGGATTTGAACCAACGACCTTCGGGTTATGAGCCCGACGAGCTACCAAACTGCTCCATCCCGCGACAGGATAATAGATGATTTAATTCTTCTATAAAAGAATTGGTACAACCGAGTGGATTCGAACCACCGACCCCTACCATGTCAAGGTAGTGCTCTAACCAACTGAGCTACGGTTGTACTGTTCAAGAAAATGGTTGCGGGAGCTGGATTTGAACCAACGACCTTCGGGTTATGAGCCCGACGAGCTACCAAACTGCTCCATCCCGCGACTGTGTTCTTGCTGTTCGTTTGGCAGTTGCCTTGGAACGAGCGCTATAGTATGGCGATACCGTAATTGTTGCAAGTAAAAAAACACAATAAACTTCCAAGCGGTTGTTTGCTACCCAATTCGAGTAGCGTTTAAGCACTTTTACCAATTTTTAAGTAAAACAATTACAAAGGGGGATGTTTAAGGCCCCTTTTTACGGCTAAACCTTGTGATAATTTATTCATTAGACTGCTCTCTATTATAGCTTTTGGCCTATTTGGCTTGCGGTTGTCACTTATATTATGCGTTTTACCTATCGTTTTGCCATTTATGCTTAAACGTTAGGCCTGCGCTCTTCACTATACATAAGCAAAGCAAATCTCAATAAAGGCGCTCAACGAGTCACGGCTAGTGAATTTTGTTTAAGCGGTCTGTCATCTATAGGTAAATGCAGTAAAGCTGCAATAAACGCTAAAACTACGGTACTCCACCAAATAGGTTCATAACTGCCGTAATAATCATATATTCGGCCGCCGATCCAAGCACCTAAAAAACTACCCACTTGATGAGTAAAAAACACTAGGCCATAAAGTGTCGATAAATAACGAGCACCAAAAATCTGTCTAACTAAGCCCGATGTTAAAGGCACAGTACCTAACCAACAGAAACCAATCGCTGCACCAAACATAGCGGCAGTGTTGTCGGTAACGGGTAAAGTCACAAATGCAGCAATAACAGCTGTTCGCACAAAGTAGAGCGCACTCATAACGTAGCGTTTACTAAACCTATCCCCCATCACGCCCCAAAAGTAAGAGCCGAAGATATTAAATATGCCCACGTAGGCCAAAGCTAGCGCCGCAGTTGAGCTATCAAGGTGTTTATCTGCTAGGTAGCTAGGAAGATGGGTCGCAATAAACATCACGTGAAATCCACACACAAAAAATCCCAGGTGAATTAACCAATAGTTTCGATTAGTACAAGCCTGCTTGAGCGCCTCAGATAAAGTTTGAGTATCGGCTAATTCATTACTTTTTGGAGTGCTTCTTGCTGTTTTCATAAAAGAAGCAAAAGCCAACATCACGCAACACAGCAAGGCAAATACCTGTAAAGCCGTTTGCCAATCAAAGTGAGTAAGTAGGCTTTGGGCTCCTGGGATCACCGCAAACATACCAAATGAACCTGCAGCCGTTGTTAAGCCAAACGCTTTCGCCGTATGCTCAGCCGGCACCACTTTTGCGACAGCGCCTAGTACCACAACATAACTCGTGGCACTTAAACCTAAACCAATTAGCATACTGATAGAGAAGTAGAACATTTCGCTGCTGGTTGACATTGAGGTCAGTAATAAGCCCAAACCATATGTGAGTGCACCACACATAATGATCTTTTTAGAACCAAACCGATCTGCCGCCATCCCAACAAAAGGTTGGAACATGCCAAAAAGCAAGTTTTGCAATGCAATCGCAAAACTAAAAAACTCACGGCCAGCCTCAAAGCTCATTGATATTGGCGTCATGAAGATCCCAAAGGACTGACGAATACCCAAACTGATTATCAGGATCCCAATACCTAACCAAACTAAAGCAGGAAATCTAAATATACTCATGGTTGCACAACCTGCTTAGTAGGTTGCCCATCAGCATTCTGTGGCATTTGATGACAACCAACGTCTGTTGCATTAAGACTAAATGCATCAAGTAGAGGTTGGCAGTAATTAATTAAAATAAGGGTACAAACTAATGTGGCAGACAAACGCATAAGTTGCGCAATTAACGATTGTGAACGCATGGATCAACACGGCTTAGACAAAAAGGAAGCGCATGCTACTTACTTGTCTTTCATGAGGCAAATGAATAAAGATAAACAACACTATGCATAAAACGCATAACCAGACAAATGAACGATGCTTGTAGCACACCGATGCAATCTACAAAGTCGAGATAAAGCCGCAGAGCTCTATAAGCAAACCCTAGCAGATACTTAAATTTAAACTCGATACACTATAAAAAAGGGGAGTTTCCTTAAGAAACTCCCCTTTCAACTAAAAGTGATAATTACGCCAATAAATTACTGTACGTTACTTACCCCAAGGGTTAGTTGGGTCTTGAGACGCTGATGGACGCTTTTTGTCACTACTACGGTTTTGCGAGTAAGCATCTTTTGCTCTCGGCTTATCTTTACCGTAACGTGGACTTGGACCATTTTTCTTCATTTCCTTATAGTTTTCCATAGCCTTTGCACGCATCTCTGCAACAAGTTCCACGGTTAACTTTTCAGGTTTGCGCGGCACAATACCATCAGCGAAACCACGTTCCCGTGGTTTTAACTCCATTTGCGCTTCGTTGCCTTTTGGCATGCGCTTAAAACGGTATAGGTAAAAAGCTTCTACACGTTCCCTCGCCCATTCGGTCTTTTTCAAAAACTTAACGCACGACTCCATATTCGGATTCAAATTAAAGCATGCCAATTTAAGTGCTGCGTACAACACCTTATAATCGTAAAACTTCACAAGTTCTGTAAGCATGGTTTCAAGCTTTAGGCCGTGAAGCGGGTTATTCTGTTGATGTTCAATCATGGGACGTCCAAATATCGCAGGTAATATAAAGTGCACGCACCGATAAAATGATAATCATTTAATCAGAAGTGCAGACCAATCATAGCGCTGGTCAAAACAATGCCTTAATAATAACAACAAAAAGCCTTTATCACCCAATCAAATCGTTCTGCGCTGGCATTTATTCATTAAAGCAAGCTCAAACAAGATAAATATCAGGCCTTAGCTTGCATGATTGCTCGACATCTAAGCACCTACCTCTGTATAATCCGCGGCTGTTTTGCCTCTATAGCAGGTTTACTCTCCGTAACCTGTTTACGTCTTTGGCTTTCACGTTTTATTAATCACTCAGGATACTCTTTTGATTTCTACCGCAAACATCACGATGCAGTTTGGCCCAGAGCCATTATTCGAAAACATTTCCGCTAAGTTCGGTAACGGCAATCGCTACGGCTTAATTGGCGCAAATGGTTGTGGTAAATCCACCTTCATGAAGATCCTAAGTGGTGAGCTTGCGCCAACCTCAGGTAACGTCTCAATTACTCCGGGCCAAAAAGTAGGTACCTTGAGCCAGAACCAATTTGCATTCGAACAATACAGTGTTATCGATGCTGTTATTCAAGGCGATGCTAAGCTGTGGGAAATTAAGCAAGAACGCGAGCGCATCTATTCACTACCAGACATGACTGAAGAAGATGGCATGAAAGTGGGTGAACTTGAAAGTGAGTTTGCTGAAATGGACGGCTACAGTGCAGAAAGTCGCGCGGGCGAAATTCTACTTGAAGCAGGCATTGATGAAGAGTTCCACTTTGGCTTGATGAGCCAGGTCGCTCCAGGTAAGAAGCTACGTGTACTTTTGGCACAAGCACTGTTCTCAAATCCAGATATCTTGCTTCTTGACGAACCAACCAACAACTTGGATATTCACACCATTAACTGGTTGGCTGAAGAGCTGAATAAGCGTAAGTGCACCATGATCATCATCTCGCACGACAGACACTTCTTAAACACTGTTTGTACGCACATGGCCGATATCGATTACGGCGAGCTACGTGTTTACCCAGGTAACTACGAGTACTTCTTAGAAGCTTCTTCGTTGATCCAGGAGCAATTATTAGCTGGTAACGCTAAGAAAAGCGCTGAAATGACCGAGCTGCAAGACTTCGTTAACCGTTTTGGTGCAAACGCATCTAAAGCCAAACAAGCAAGTTCTCGTGCAAAGAAGCTTGATAAAATCAGCCTTGATGAAGTCAAATCGTCTAGCCGTATGACACCATCGCTGCGTTTTGATGAAGGCAAGAAAATGCATCGTCAAGCGCTCATCCTAGAAGATGTTGGCCATGGCTTTGATGGCGAAATGCTATTTCAAGCTGGCGAGCTGATCCTAGAAGCTGGCGCTAAGCTTGCGGTTATCGGTGAAAACGGTGTCGGTAAGTCTACTTTCTTACGTTGTTTGGTTAATGAGCTGCAAAACAACCAGGGCGTAATCAAATGGTCTGAAAATGCCTCTATCGGTTATTGCCCGCAAGACAGCAGCAAAGATTTCGATAATGACCTAACTCTATTTGACTGGATGTCGCAGTGGCGCTTACCAAAGCATAACGACCTAATGGTACGTGGCATGCTAGGCCGTTTGCTATTTACTGAAGACGATATCAACAAAAAGGCACGCAACTGCTCTGGTGGTGAGAAAAACCGTCTATTATTCGGTAAGTTAATGATGATGGATATCAACGTACTTGTCATGGACGAACCTACGAACCACATGGACATGGAAGCGATTGAAGCGTTGAACAATGCGCTTAAAGACTACCAAGGCACGCTTATTTTTGTGAGCCACGATCGTGAGTTTGTATCATCTTTAGCGACTCGCATCATAGATGTAAAAGATAAGAAGCTTATAAACTTCCAAGGTACTTTTAATGAGTACATGGCGAGTCAAGCTGAGCAAGAAGCCAAGAAAAACGCTTAAGCGGATCGGGGTTAACGGCAGCAATAATGTTGCCGTAAACTGCATATTAAAATGGCGCTAAACTAAACGTTAGCGCCATTTTTTATTGCGTGATTTATGTTGATTGCTTAAGTGAACGCTTGAATAATTGATAGTTTGAAATAGTGATGGTTTAAATAAATAACTCACTGAATAAGTGAATAAGCGCTTAAGTGATTACATAAAATTAATTAAGATGATTGTTCCAAATGATATTGATATAAAGCGTCGATATCACCACTGCATAAAATTGGCATTGCGCCTTTAAGCTTTGCTAGCGGCCAATCCCACCATTTCAACGTTAATAACTTATCTATCGAGTCACTCGTAAAACGCAACTTTACTAACTTGTTATTACCAACCACCACACTATAAGGCGCGACATCTTTACTGATCACCGCTCGAGCGCCAATCACTGCGCCGTCACCAATGGTAACCCCAGGCATGATCATCGCCTCTGAGCCAATCCAAACATCATTGCCGATCACCGTATTACCCGCACGCTCAAAGCCGGTGCACACCCCTTCACCAAACTCATCACGCGAGAAGGGATAAGTCGAGATCCAATCGAGTCTGTGGCCCTGATTACCAGCAAGCATAAAACATGCTCCAGAAGCGATTGAGCAAAATTTTCCAATAATTAACTTATCGACTTCGCCAAAGACTCCCGCTTCCCATACATCTATGGTCGAGCCATCACCGATCAGATAGCGCACAGCTTGATCTTCAAAAGACTTACCATGATAAAAACCTGAATAATAAGAATATTCCCCAACGTCAATATTGGGGTTAACGACTTGCTCTTTAAGCCTTTTAGATTCTAGCCAGCTGGTAAACTCGTTCATTTTTAGGCCTAGGAAAATGTAGAAAGATTGGTTTGGTTTGGTTTGGTTTGGTTTGGCTCTGTCTTATGCTATTTGCTATTAATTATTAACGATTAGGTAAAGCAAATACTGCACCTAAAGCCCCTAACAACAATCACCGAATACTAGATCTCCGCCTTTTCTCAGAAGGCATGGCTCACATTAGTCTGCAACATTAATCAGAAATAATATCAGCAATTTTAGTTAGCACTATTCGTCAGAAAGAATAATCAGCAGAATAAATAGAAAAGTTAGCTCACCAGCACGCACATACTGGTGAGTAACCAGCCAAATTAAGCGGCAACAAGCCTACCGCTATTTGACCATAACATCATTATTCACTTAAAACGCGATACCAATACCGACAGCGTTATCAAAATGGTTATAATCTGAAATGGTCATGCCATAACCGCTTTGCAGCTTTAAGTAACCTTTTAGCCCCTTATAGATTGGAAAACGCCAACTGAGCTCCTCATAACCTTTAGAAAAGCCACTTTCTACCAGGTTACGTAAGGTCAAACTAATTTGGTGTTCGCCAAAGTACCAGTCACCTTTGACCGAACCATAACCCATATAGTCTTCAATATCAGGGTTATAGTCAGTATTAGAAAAGTCAGTTCTAATCCAAGGTTTGATGCTAAGCTCAATATCACTCAACGCTAGTGAAAACTCTAAGTAAACGCGATTCCAGCTTCTTTCATACACGCCACCTTTACCATTTGATTGGTGCTCAAAACCAACGCTAGTGCTTTGCCACAGATCACTTTCATCAGAGTGCTGCCAAAACCAAAATACCTGAGGCTGGTATTGTGAGTCTCTAAAATAAGCCGACTTGTCATAAGCTTGCCAGTTAGAAATCTGGCTATAAGCGATATAAAGACCGTCATTATCAGTCAATATATTATTGGCTAAACCGTATTTTAAACTGAACTGAAACTGGACATTGGTGTTGCTGATATCTTCTTTATTTGGGTTTTGTGGAGCATAGTAAGCTTGATTTGCCGCTTGAGTTTGATAAACAGGTAAGACAAAATTATTATCAAATATCGTCAGTTTATACAGGTCTTCTTGGGGCATTACCCCCGCTACGCCGGTGATATCGTTGCTAATAGTCGCCTGCTCTTTTGCCTGGAGTGAACTTGCGACCAGTAAGCTTGCAAGCAAAATGACATTGGTTTTAATATTAGTTTTATGCTTCAAGTTATTTATCTCCCTATTAAATAACGGCGATCTTCATCAACAATATCACGACTTATTTGCCAAAAGTTCGCCTCAATATCCAATATATTGAATTTATTTTAATTTTAAATCTTTCCTCGGGTTTTGTGCTTTATAAACCAAAGGCTAAGGCACAGCTTTTTAGCTATGTCATTCAATGTAGCAAATTCTATGCAAGATGTACTTTTTCAGAAGAAAAATTAGCACTTTAACTGAACAAATTACAGTTTTAGCAAGTGATGCCCCATATTAAGCCAGATCTCGCTGAACTTTATCGACAGCGTGAGTCGTTAAATCTGCTGCATTGCAGGTGTACTGACAACTATTTTTATCACCTTTTCTATGGCCACTGCAGGCTAAAAATGACTGACCGTTTTTACTATTGCTACGTACTATAAGCTTGCCTGAAAGGCATTCTGGGCAGACTTGAAGTTGATGGTTGCAGCCTGCTGAGCCACAAAAATGGTGAGTGTCATTACGCAGCATTGGGCCACAGTTGCACACAGAGCATGCCTCTATCTTAGTGTCACAATACTCTTTACCCAGCGAGCAAGTATAAAACAGGCCAAAGCGCCCTTCTCTTGGGATAAGTTTACCCTCACCACACTGTGGGCAACACAAGGAGTCGTTATACATAGGCGCTAAATCGCTTAAATAGCAGCGCACATCCTCGCCAAAAGCACGAAGTTCCCTAACAAATGTCGACTCTTTACCCAGCTCAGCTTGCACAAAAACCGTTTGCTTAGCGCGTGATAACGCAACGTAAAACAGTCGCCGCTCCTCGGTGTTTTTATAGCTATCGAGTGTTGGTAACAAGGTTTCTAAAATCGGATCGTTATCAATTTTACATGGGAAGCCATATTTATCGTCATTCACATCCAGCACAATAACAAAATCAGCCTGCTTACCTTTTGAAGCGTGGGCAGACATAGCTGAAATGGAAAGCTGAGGATATTGTTTTTGCCAGCGACTTAACGCTTTTAATGAGCTTTTAAAGCGGCCAATCAGCATCACACTTGCATGATTATTACTCGTTGCTTCAGTGATGCTTGCAAAAGCTTGCTCTAAGGCTGTCTGTTTATCATTAACCAGTAAACAAACCTCAGGATTTTCGCTCTGGCTATGGGTGGTAAGTTGCTTCTTCAACTGAACGGGATTTGCCTGAATAAACCGTGATGCCACCTTTTCAATCTGATTATTAAATCTAAAGGTTTTATCTAAGGTAATCGTTTGAGTGGTACCAAATGTGCGTTCAAATTCTGTGGTTAAACTGAGATCGCTGCCGGTAAAACGATAGATAGCCTGCCAGTCATCACCCACACAAAAAAGTGCACAACCAGGACTTGCATCCCTTAACGCTTTAACGAGATTGGCGCGTTCAAGCGAGATATCTTGAAACTCATCCACCATGATGTACTTGTAGCGGAAACGTTCAGCGGTTTGTTGATGAAAATCGCTACATCGAGCCACTTTTAACGCCTTGGCGATCATATCTGAGAAATCTAAGGTGTTATTGGCAGTGAGGTGCGCGTCATAACGCGTAATCACCCAGTTGAATAGATGCAAAAACGCCTTCCATCTCACCTGGTTATAATGGGTTGATTGTTTCGTGTCAGCTTTTGGCAGTTTCAAAGCTTCAAGTTTAGAAACAGTCATCCCTGATGACTTAAACAAGCTGACAAAGCTTGCCATCAAGCGACTCACATTTCGATATATGCCTAAGGCTTTAACCTGAGCAAACAGTACATTTGGAGCGATAGGTTTAAACACCTCACTTTGACTCAGGCCGAGTTGTTCACAGCGCTCGCACAATTGCGCTTCTAAGCTTTTTTCTAGCTCGCCAATATCGGCCTGCCAACTAAACGTTTGCAACAAACAGGTATTGTGCTGTTGGTGCAGCGCAATCTTCCACTCCCTGCTTTGGTTATAGGCGACTTTGTCGATATCTGGACGAGTATTGCCCTGTTTATCAATGCCAAAATGCTCTAAGTAGGCATCGAGCTGAGGAATATAAAAGTCAGGCTGATAAACACACCTACCCGGCTCTGTTACAGGCACGCAGTACTTTGGCTCATACTCAAATTTAATGCCGTGGATATAAAGGTAATTACAGATAGCGAGCTCTTGAAAGCTTTTAACCAGATCGCCCGACAGTGCTCTGATTTCATTATTTTTAAGATAAGCTCGATATTGTCCGTCAGACTTAAATGCGAGTTCGTTAACTTGCGGGTAAAGATAGCGGCCAAAGTAATTGGCTACTGGATCGGCCATGTGTGGATCGGCCACTATCTCGTCAATCTGCTGATCAATAAATTGGGTGAATTGCTTTTCATCGCTAGCAAGAACAGACACCTGTACTTGATCAAGTGTCGAGCGATTTAAGTCATGCTGAATGATCTCTTTACCCAAGGCATGAAAAGTACTGATCTTTACAGCACTAGGCTCACAAAGCGCTGCAATACTGCTCACACGTTGTTCAAGCTCTACTCTGGCGTCTTTGCCGTAGGCCAACATTAATATTTCTTCAGGCCGAGCCAAACCTTGACTCACTAAATAAGCCGCCTTAGCCGCCAGCGTACTGGTTTTGCCTGTCCCCGCGCCCGCTATCACTAAGGTGTTGTTTTCATCAATCACACAAGCTTGGCGCTGCAACTGAGTTAACGGGTGCGCTTCAAGTGTGTCAAATAACGGCCCATGGGCTTGCAACTGTTTAGTTTGCCACCATTGATTATATTTTGCGGTAAAGAGATCGGGTTGCTTGATAAACTTTGCCAGACGGCAATTGAGTTGACTCACCTCAAACCCTAGCGTGGTAAAATACTCAACCAGATCAAAAGCCTCTCGTGAGTGTTGAAATTGGTGCTGTAGACGTTTTTTGTCAGAGTCGCGTAAGAATCGCTGATGCTGGCCAAAAGCGCGATCAAAAGCGGCAATGTCCACCAGCACGTTATCGAAGCTTAGCTTAAGAGACGTGCGGCAAAACTCAAGGCGGTTATTAAGCGCTAATCTAAACAAAGGTTTGCAATTAACCAAGTGGAAAAAGTTAAAGTGCTTGTCGCCCCAAACCAATGTTTGAGTAAACCAGCCTCGCTTTACCTCCACCGTTTTATCTATCTCAGGATACGAATAAAGCGTACCGTTAATCGTTAAACCTTGATCGCACAAATGCGCGCTATTACAGAAAAAGAGCCCCTGCAATAAACCAAACTGAACAGAATGTCGCCTAAGCTGCATTGACTACCTCGAAACCACAAAATACCGCGGCATATTATCAACTAATGCCTAGCGCAAATAGCAGTAATTGTTTCTGCGGCATAAAAACATCCTCTGGCAGAACTCAATGAATAGTACATAAAATCAACAGGCTAGATAGCATTGGCGTTTTTAGTTTTTTTTACATGTAAAAAAGGCATTTCAAGCGTGATAAACCACGCAAAAACGAATCGAAACCCGCATATTAAGCGCGGTATCACATATCTAGCGATAACTGCATGATAGCCTCAATAACAAGTGCATAGCAGCCCAAAATCAATAGAAATGCTATGTAATATCATCTAGATAACTTATCTAATATTGGAATGATAAAAAGGGTTACCGTAATGAAAAAAGTACTAATTGCAGGTCTTCTAAGTTGTTTATTCGCAGGTACTGCTAGTGCAGAAAACCTAGACAAAGATACTGCTCTTGGCATGGCAAGTCTGATGATTTGCACATCGTTTTACGCTGAACATGATATGCAAATTGAAGGCACTATTGTTGGTCAGTCTATGATGGCTCATAGAAATGCAGGCATTGAAGAGATGATCATGTCTAAAGAAACTAGCCAAGCATTAGATGCTTACATGACTAGATTTCAAAGTGCTAATCAAGCACAACAAGTCGTATTATGTGACGACGCCATTAAATTTGCTCGTGAAAGTGATTTCGTAAAAGTAGATTAATGCGATTTCGTAAAAGTAGATCAACGCGACTTTGCTAAGCTGTTAAAACTTACCAGCTCAGCTTACCGAAATTGATAACCCCGCAAGGGGTTATCTTGTTTAAGCCTTGTTGCTGACGATAAACAGATAACCTAATTCAACTCAACCTAATTCAACTCAACCTAACTCAACCTAACTCAACTTAAGCTAGCTTAGTTTTCTGTTGCGGGTATAGGTTGGGATCTCAAGTTCTGATGCAAGGTGATCATAATGGTTTGTTCGAGCCGACTTCTCTTTTAAAAAATCATGTAGATTCAGTAGTTCAGATGAGGCAAAACGATCTTTATGTGGCTGTGGGTTCACCTTCTTCTGCGGTAACTCTTCTATTTCTTCTATCTCTTCTGTTTTTTCTATCTCATGTGTCTCATTAGCTTCTAGCAAACCGCTAGCCTCCTGCATTCCCGTTGCGATTACCATCAACTCTAGTTCACATTCAAGTTCTGGCACTATGGTTAAGCCAATAATGACTAAGGCACCAGGATCGAGCTGCTGCAGCAGGGTTTCGCCAATACTGTTGTATTGATTAAGCTCAATATTCTCGGTAGCCATAACGCTAACAATGGCACCTTTTGCCCGAGAAAGTGCGATATCTTCTAGTAGTGGATTTTTTAACGCCTTACTGATTGTAAGCTGAAGATCTTCGCCTGGCATTTGTTTAGCCACCCCCATCGCGGCGCGACCGGGATGGCTTATGACCTCGATAAAGTCATTAAGATCGATATTAATTAAACCCGACTGACTAATGGTGGTGGTGAGCCCCTGCAATACATCTTGAAGAATGCGATTACTTTCATAAAAAGCGTTAGTAATACTCACGTTTTTATCAAGGGTTTGTATTAATTTATCGTTCGGCAACACAATGACCGCATTGGCATGCTGCATCAACTGATCTACGCCCGTTTTAGCAAGCAGTCCTCGTTGATGCCCTTCAAAACTAAAAGGTGTGGTCACGACCGCCACCAAAGGTTTATTGAGCTCTGTGGCAACAGAGGCCATAAACGGAATCGCCCCAGTCCCAGTGCCCCCGCCCATACCTCCAGTAATAAAAATAATGTCAGCCAGTTCAATATGCTCCCTTAGCTGCGCTTGTGACTCCTTAGCCGCTTCATGGCCTCTTTCAGGCCTAGCACCAGCGCCCAGCCCTTTAGTCGCCTCAAGGCCTATCTGCAGACGCGTACTGCAATCCGATATTGCCAAAGATTGTGCGTCGGTATTCACCGCAATTAGTTGCACGTTGTCACCTAAAGATGCCTGACTGAGTTGGTTTATGGTATTACAGCCACAGCCACCTACGCCAAATACCGCTATGCGAGGGGGGTGGCTATGTTGAGTAATCATATCGAACATAGAACATATCCTTGGTATTGACCTTAACAAGTGCCAAAGAGATTAACCTGCGGCTGCGACAGACTCCGTCGTAGCGTTTTGATATCGCATGTTTACTTTATTAATTAAACGGGTGAAGTGAGCGCGAAGTTTAGGTGGTGATATCACCTCAACACTGTCGGCCATTCCCCATAAAAATTCGCGTAATTTGGGCGTATCATCCACGCTGGCACTAAGGCGGTAATAGCCATTTTCTAAGCGCTCAATACATTGATCATCACTCAAACGCGCATTACGTTGAATAAGGTTTGCAGACGGCGAGAGAAGCAGCTCAATGTTAATCGGCGTGGTTTTACTCGCCTCGCCAGTCAGCGCAATATCAAAATCATCACGGGTAATAGAGGTACTTTCAAGTAAACGAATATTTCGCAGCAAATTAATGGGTTTTGCATAACGCTTTGTGTGAGACGTGCCTACCGTAAAGGCCAGCATAATCACGCCCCCCGATATTTTTATTCCTTCAGCATTAATCGGTCGGTAGTCAATCCAATAGCTTTTACCTTTAATAAATCGCTGAATTTCACAGGCTATTTGGCGTTTACTCAAGAGCGCTTCTTGCACTATCTCAAGTGACTTGGGATCGTGTTCGGCGTAAGAGATAGGCAAAGGCTCAGGTAACTGTGCGACTCGACAAGCCCAGTAAAGCCAGGGGTTATCAGGATCGTCCCCCAACACCTGATCAGCACGCTCAAAATAGGGCGTCAGCTGCTTTACACTTTGCGGCGGTAACAATTGCTTAGCGCTATGCTTTAACGTATGAAACGCCAAAGCCATATGCTGATCCATCAAGGTTAAGTTAAGACCACGCCAGCAGGCGGCAATAGACCAGCCAAAAGGCTTACACCTATCATCAAGCACTAAACCAAACAGCCCCATATCGTGCATCGCTTTTAGCTCTCGCTGCACCGTTCGTATGCCAACGTCATAGTCGCGATCGTTAAGTTTTTCAGTCAAAGCAATGGCCGAGATCCGTCTTGGTTGGCGGGGTATTTGCTCAAGCATTGCAAGCTGGCGTGGAATATTGGTTTGCATCAAATGTTCTCAAAATTTGCAGTGGGTTTAGCTTAATACACAGCTACGACAAGTTATGACGCAGGAATATGATTTTATATCCAAATCAGTAAAAGTCACCCATAAACTCGATGCAAATCAGTAGCGCACAGCCGTTACAAGGCTGCAGTGTCACGAAACACAACCGTCGAGTTCAGCAAACATGCAGAGTAACAGAAGCCATTGTTAGCGTTGACTAAATGCTGCTGTAGCCCATAATCAATCTTTAACCCTCTACCTTGCTTTTATTTGGGAGCTTTTTTGATGAGTAGCCTTAAACTCAAACCGCACCACTTGGCATTACTATTTGCGTTAGCAATTGCCTTCTATGTTTGCTATTTACTGGTCGAGCCATATTTAGGCGCCATCGTACTGGGGTTTATTGTCTCGATATTATTTCTCCCTCTTCACGCACGCATTCAGCAACGTATGCCTAACCGGCCCAATCTGGCTTCAGTGTTTTCATGTACATTGGTCACCGTGATGGTATTGCTGCCATTACTGTTTGTGGCAATGGCGATAATGAACGAGGGCATTAACTTTATGAGTAATGCCTATCAGTGGCTGACTGAAGGAGGAGCCAAAAGCTTTCTTTCTCACCCCTCTATTCAGGGCGCAATGGCCTTATTAAATAAGTGGCTGCCATTTGACACCATTAAAATTGATGAGCTCGTGCAACAAGCAGCAGGAAAAGTGACCCAACTAAGTAGTAGCTTGTTAAGTGCCAGTACCGGCATTGCCGGCGATATAGCAGATACCGTTTTAGACTTTGGCTTGATGTTATTCGTATTATTTTTCTTTTTGCGAGATCAAGAAAAAATCATCCAAAATACCCGCCGCATCATTCCATTATCTCGCTCGCAAGAAGAGCTAATCTTCAATGAAGTCGGTGTGGTCGCCAAGTCAGCCGTGTTAGGTGCATTTCTTACAGCGTTAGCCCAGGGCGCGTTAGGCGGCATCGCAATGGCATTAGCCGGGTTCTCGGGGTTATTTTGGGGCACCATGATGGCATTTGCATCCTTTATTCCGTTTGTGGGCACCGCGATGATCTGGCTGCCAGCCTCGATTTATTTATTCATCACCGGTGACTGGCAATGGGCGCTATTTTTGATTGTTTGGGGTGTAGTGGTGATTGGCTCAATTGATAACTTTCTCAGACCCTGGCTTATGCAAGGTAATACAGGGATGAGCACCCTACTGCTATTTTTCTCACTGCTCGGTGGTTTACAGCTGTTTGGTCTAATAGGCTTAGTCTATGGCCCAATCATCTTTGCGGTCACCTTAGTGTTAGCCCGCTTATATGAGATTGAGTTTAAGGACTTTATCGATCAACAAGATAAAGAATAAATCCGCAAGGTAAGCTGTAGTCTACAGCTTTCTTTAGGTAGATTATTTAGGATGGGAGTTGAAGCAGGCCTTTATCTTAACACTGCCCTGTAAAAATATACCCCTTGTATTAAGGGGCATATTTTTACAGGGCAGCTTAAGCTTTAGACGCTCAGATTTTAAAGGCTTAAGTTTAAAAAGCTTCAATTATTTGATTAGCATCTTCTGTAGCCTGATCAGTTACTTCTTTCGTTACTTCTGTGTTGCTCATTCTTGCTAGCTCTTGCTTGAGCTGCGCTAACTTGTATTTTTCAGCTAGGACTTTTTGCGCATACTTATAAGATAGCTCGAGCTTATTTGCCGCTTTTGCGGCTTTTAATTCATCCTGATAGCTTTCAAGTTGCAATTGCACTGCTGCAATTTCTGTGTGTAAATCACTCTTAAGGCCTTTATCAGTACAATTCGCTTTAACAAGCTCAAGCGAAGACTGCAACTGAGCCACCATTTTGTCGTAGCCTTTAGCTTTTGCATTCACAATTAAGGCTTCAATCTTACAACTTCTCTCAGCACAACCGACCAAATTAGCACAGTTCTCAGCAGGGGCTGCTTGAGCAGAGGCAAGACCAAAGGTTAGTACGCTACAACTCATTGTAAAACCTAAAAATAAACTAGATGTTTTGTTTTTCATAAAAATTTCCCTAGTACGATATCGACAACTTGGTTTGTAATAAAAAAAATTACTCATACTGTTTTATAGACACTGCATTACCAAACGTCCATTTAGTAGCGAAAACTTCTTGTTAAACAGCGCTAAAAACTTGAGCCAAGAGTTAAACATAACAGCTGATTTACAGCCAAATAGCAGATGATTGTGCAGATAAAAATGCCAAATGATAATACAAACTGCTGTGTATCATTAACTTACTCTCTCTGACAAAAGTATCAACCGAAACAAAGCACTTTACTGATTACAATCAATTCCACGTTTATCGAAATTTAGTTTGACAAGTTAACACCACAAACCTACATTTCGATATAGGCCGAAATATATCAAAATAAAAGTCAGAGCTAAAACACCTACTAAAACACCTACAGAGTAAACTTATATATCGGATGTACAGGTTTGAGTATTGCGCCAATGTACCACGCCAGAGTACTGTTCTAGGGTAATGCTCTAGTGTACTGCGCTAGCCTATTTCACCTGTGTATGAGGTGGATTTATAACGGCGGTATTGCACCTGTGTAGTACGCCTGCATGACGTCAGTGTATGCCTTGATACTCTATCCTTATGTGCCCATGTTTATCTATCTGTGTATGTATTGATTTATCTATCGCTGTATGTATTGATTTATCTATCGGTGTATGCAAATTTTAAACTGTTCTTTTAAACTGACATCACTGCAGCAATTTAAAATACACATCTCAGCTTAACGTGCCAAAGTAAATGCACGCACGAATGTCTAAATTCGGCGTACTCACAGCTAAAATCAAAAACCTTACGGGTGGCAAACATGATTAACAACACGACCAAACAAGCTTCACAAGACGCTATAGAATGGGCGATAACCCATGGCATGGTAATTAAAACTACGCCTTATTCAGCGTCTCACACCGCATTTAGCTTTACGCCAACCGCCATTAGCCGTGAACGTTTTCAACACTTAGTCGCTTCGGTCAACCTGCTAGGTAAGTTAGTTCACTTCGCATCAGAAGATCATCAATTTTTAAGTCATGCTATCGCGCCAATCACCTCAGGCGAGCCTTTCTTTAAAGCCTTACTCGAGATGCATGATGCAATCCATGACCCCGATAACGCTAATAACTGTTGCCATAGCCGTTCTAAAAATCGTGATTCAAATAATGCCGACAAGCACAGCGACGCTACTAGTGGAAATAGCGCTAATGAAATAAGTACCAATGAAAGCAGCGCTAAACGATTGCCGCTATTAATTATGCGCAGTGACTTTATGGATGATGCCGCTTTAGGGCCTAAGCTCATTGAGTTCAACGGCATCGCCGCAGGTATGGGACCATTTGGTCAAAGAGTCCATGAATTACATAAATACCTACAACAGCAATGGCCAGATGAATTTAAGCAGTGGTCAAGCCATCAAGGCACTGAACTTGTCGCAAACCAGGCCATAGAACGCTTATCTCAAGGTATTGCCAACGCGACGTTTAAGATTAAACACGAGTTTACAAATAGCGTTAACGATAACGTTATCGATAGCATTGAAAATACCCCGCCGGTATTTTTGATGGTGGTACAAGAAAACGAAGACAACGTGTACGACCAACATCTGCTTGAAGATGCACTACAAGCTAAAGGGATTAGAACGGTCAGACATACTTTTCGCGAATTGCACGACAAACTCTCAACCGGTAAAAATCACAGATTGTTATTAGAAGGTGTCGGCCCCATCGATACCGTATACCTGCGCGCGGGCTATCAGTATAGTGATTATCATGCCAATGACATCATCAGCCGCGTATGCTGCGAAGCATTAATGCAAACTCGAATTTTTATCGAAAAACACCGAGTAGCCGTAAACGCCACCGTAAGCCAACAGCTTGCCAGCAGCAAACGGGTACAGATGTTACTGTCATCTATGGCGCCCGATGCCCTCACCCAATTTGGTTTAACCCTAGATGAGGCCACAACTGTTAAAGGCTTACTTGGCGAAATGCGCCCGGTCACCAAAGACAGCACAGCCTTAATATCTCAAAGCAGCGTTGATGATTGGGTACTTAAAAACCAAGGCGAAGGTGGCGGCCACTGCATATTTAGTGATGATATACAGCCAAAGCTGATGGAACTCAGCCCCAGCGAATATCAAGCCTGGTCACTTATGCGAAGATTGCACCCAACAGCAAGACCCACAACCGCGTTAACCGTTCGCAAAGGTGAGTTACATCAAGTCGATGACTTAATCAGCGAAATAGGCATGTTCACCGTTCATATCGACGGCGCTGCAGCGATTGATGTAAAAAAATTATCTGTTGAAAAAGTAGACGTTGAAATAGTAGCCACTAAAAATTTAGACGAGAAAATCTTAAACGAACAAGCGACCGACAAAAAAGCCTACGCAGGTTACTTGATCAGAAGTAAATCAGCCCGCACCACAGAAGGCGGCGTGCACAGCGGCATGGGAGTATTAGATTCGCTGGTTTTTAGTGACTGAGTTTAGTGATTAGCAATTGAAAATAGAGATAGTGATAAAAGAAAATAGCCAACACAAATTGGCTATTTTCTTGAAGTAAGGAGTTCTAACTAATTAATGAACAATAGCCATTTACCACGGCGAATATGGCGAAGCCATGTGCAACTAAGCGAGAGCTAGGGATAGCGAACTGGCCGTTAAACACAGATGTTATTTGGACACAGAGGCCACGAAGAAAGGCAACAGCTCGTAGTAAGCTCACATGTCACTACTTCTGTGGGACGCTATAAAGCCGTCCTTGGCCGCTCTGCGGTTTCATCCTTGAAACCTAAGCCCACAACCGCATCGACATCTGATTATTCATCTATCTGAATTAGCTGCCTCAGATGTTACAAACTCATTTCTGGACAGAAATTGGTTAGAGCTTAAGCTTTGAAAGCAACGACTGCCATTAGGGAAAGTATGGCTATCAGATATGCGGTAACGCAAAATTCTTGGCCGTGATGAAGGTGTCACTTTATATGCGTTTTTTACATAATAGGAGATTTCTTTACCACATCCCAACATGTAGCGCCTTGTTATGAGATTTCGAGATTTGGATTATCAGCCTTTATTTCCTCACGTAATAAATCGTCAGATACCTTATCAAAAAGCTCCTGAGCCTCATTGAACATTCTTGCTTTATAAAGAATATTGACTATTTGATGAGTTGCTGCTCCGAAATAGAGTTCATCGGTTATACCCTCCAAATATTCTTTAGCTTTTTCTATACGTTCAATAATTCTGTTTTGACTATACTCGTCATTAATATCATCTGTTAAGCATTCTAGAGACTTACAAATTATTATTACTTTCTGGACTAATTGTACCTCCATATTGTTCTGCTCCTCAGTTAAATATTGGACACTAGTATTTTCAGGATCATATTCTGTATCTTCTCTCACTTCACCGATTAAATCAGGGTCAATGTTATGTGCTAAATCAACCAGATATGAACCCATTTTAGCCAATTCACTGGCATCGATATCTTCAAGTGGTAAGTACAATGGATTAGGGTCTAATTCAATTTCCCCTGTTCGTGTGCGTGCGCCATATATTTCAAGATGGTTATCAACTTTTGAAATATACAATTTATCAATAGCAGATAAATATGGGTGTTGTTTATTGCGACCCTTTGAAATTCTATCGTACATAATTCCAGGCCAAAAGTTGAATTCAGCGTCTTTATCTATCTTTGAAAGTCTCATCACTTCACTTTCATATTTAGACTTATCAACAGATAGAAGAAAGCGGTAAGCAGCATAGCAACCAATAATAAAACAAGAAGCGGCTGTAATTATATAGTATTCCATTGATTCTCAATGCCTCAGGAGCCCAATTGTGGTGAGTTTGGCTTATTGCCAATGTAACCCTCTCGGAAAACCACGGTGTTCATAAGTAAAATTTTCTCGTAACCTGTAAGTAGAAGTGCGCAGCTAATTTAGTAATTCACCGATTAACTTAGGTGTGGCAAAGTTATAGCTCATTTCATTGTCCTTTTTCTATTAAGATTTTTGCACGTATCAGATAGATGGAATGCGTAAAAAGATGATAAACAAAGAATAAGAGATAAAGGGATTTTAGATAAGATGTTCCAAACACCAAGCCAGTCTTTAGGATCAACTGCCCAGTTAAATTCTATCAAAGCTAGGCCATCTACAACTGAAATTATTTCCCAATTTCCAAATCGTAAGTAGTTGTATGACTGAGAGGTAACTAAACCTATACCCGATAGTAGAAGTAAGATCGCAACTATTAAATATAATGATGAACAAAGCTTTCCTTCCAAGCTTTTTATTTTGATTTTTCCAACATACCCCTCAATAAATCCCCATAGAATTGGAACAACGAATGGACCGGATAGAAATGACAGGATATACCATGTTCTATTATCGGTAATCCATCCAAGTAGAAGGCTTAGAGCAAACCCTAAAAGGATTGAAAACACCAATAACTTCTTAGCTCTAGGTATATCGAGGGTTTTCATGAAACTTTACTTCCTAATCAGTATTTTATGAGTATTTCCTACTTTCTAGTAGCTGTTATTTATCGGGGCTATCACATGAACATTTTGATAGCATAATAATGCTTCAGCGAGATCTCTTTCAAATATTTGAATTCGACTAAATTTTTCACCGCCATTTTTCGTTCTCTAGAACACAGCCTTGCCTTTATAGTAACATACTATAATCAGTTAGTTAGCAACATAATTGGGATGCAGAGCTTACAAAAAACAGTATCACCAGAAGCTCTAGATGCATACATTCCTACGGATAAGTTTTGGTAAGGCAAACGCGTATAAACAGAATGAGAATAAGCTTTTACTCTAGCTAATAAAGGGGCAGAACCGTGTCAGCGTAGGGACTAGCTGACACACCTATGGATATTTCCTAGTTGCCCCCTAAATTAGCACCTCACGAATTACCAAGGGTATTACAAAATCTCTACTCTAGTGGCCAAATTAACTCACCCACTACAAAAGTACTATTTGACATTGTTACGCACATCAACCGCGATTGAATAAATTGTTTTATTCCCAACCACCTGAAGATCTTTAAACCCTTTAGCATAGTCCCTCGCTCTACTATCGAATACCACTAAGTATCCTAAATTTGAACCAGTATTCTCTTGATAATGTATGATCTGATCTTCACCAGATATGGCATATGAACTTGTGTAACCATTACCACACATCTTAAGCTCTACAACAACTTTTAATCCGCCAAATAACAAGTATAAGTCTATAAAACCCGCTCCAGCACGCTGTTCTGGTAAGATTTCTATGTTGTCCTTACCAAACTTTGCTGACAGAGATTGGATGAGTAATTGTTTCGCTATCTCTTCGGGCCTAGAACTCCATTTATATTTGCCATTAGACTTATCAAAAGTCCAAAAATGCATCCTAGAATTTTTCGATATCGCTTCTGAAAACTCTTTCAGTGCAGCCAGAATATCATCACTAGTTATTTGCACAAACAACTCGGGCTTAAAGTCTGTCGCTATTACTGCTTTTGGAATATTTGCAATACATTCTTCTTTTAAATCTTTTAACTCCTCAATCTCTGAAGTCGATTTATTTAAGTATTCCAAAGCCTCAAGATATTTATGTTGTTTCTGAAGTGCCTTACCGCAGATATAACAAAGGTTTGGAAGCTCGCCTAGTAGCTCAATTCTTTTCTTTAAGAAATTTTCCGCTTTGACCCAGTTATCACCTTCCATATAAAGGACTGCAAGGTTATTTGCTGCTGAATAATTGAATGGATTAGTCTCCAACGACTTTAAGTAACTTTCTTCCGCATAATTTTTAAGGTCTTGCTTGTGATAAACCAGACCAAATTGAAAGTGAACCAAATCAATTAGGCCTCGATCATCTCTTTTTTCCAAATGAGTAAGAGCATCATCCAACAGTTCAAAGGTATCTGATGTAGAGTTAGATGATTTAATAGATTCTTTTAGTAAGACAGTACCTATAAGACCAGAATTCCCAAAGTTCAAGATTTCATCTAAAAGAGACTTACTTATCTGTTCATTAGTTTCATAGAACTCCGCTACTTTGGTTTGTAGGATGAATAACTTATCTGTGATGCCTGAAGCGATACCAATAGCACTTTGCTTATAAAGGCTAGCTTTGTCATTAATGCCCAACTCATTTGCATATAAAGATGCTAAACTATATGAGGCATGTAGGCTTATTTCAGCACCGAAAATACCCTCATCTAGTTCAAAAGCCTCTTCTATTGTGTCTAATGCCTCTTTCTTCTTTCCCTGCCTATATAGGTAATTCGCTTTATCCTGTAACAGACTAGCTTTACCATGACGTTCAAGTAAATCACCTGAAGATACTAGCTTTATACAGGTTTCCAATGTTTCTAAAGCAATAGTCGGATTACTCTTGGCCTGTATTTTCGACAGTGCTAACAAGTTAGCAATAGCTGCTTTCTTGTTACCTGTCTCAAGATACTTATCAGCACTTAATTTACGATAATAACCTTTGTCTTCATCTGCACAGGATAGAGAAGCTAAGTCTTGATAAGTAACGGCTAAATGGCCAGCATTGACGTTATCTTTATTGATTAGACCCTTATACAATATAACCGCTAGGTTTCTTTTTTCTTGTTGCTTCGCATGCCTTGCTTTTTCAACAATAAAAGCATCTAAGACCCAATCAGTTAAGCTATCTGAAAACTCACTTTCTAGTCGTTCAATGTAATGTACAGCTTGGTCTAATTCTCCCAAATGTGAAGAGAACGCAAGTCCTAGATTTAGGTGTCTCTTTCTAGATTCTTTATCTAGTCCAGCGCTATCGATTGACCCAATGATATCCAAAACTTTCCTATCTTTAAGCTTTGATAAGAAGAAGTTGTTCTCGATTAATAAAGATATTGCTTCTGAAGCTTCCCCTGAATCAATTTTAGCCTGTACATCTTTAAGTACATCTTGTGCAATTCTTTGTGGAAGCGCTTGTAGGGAGTCATGAATCTTACGACCAATATCTACAGCCTCTGGGTTTTGACTATCAATAGTTCCCAAAGTCCTTGAATCTGAAGTTGTCATGGTAAATCTATGTTCTGATTTATTCTGCTCTTTCATACGATCCTTACAAAGGCTGCTAAATATATACTGATTTTCTTATAGTATCTGATTTTACAGATGAAATCTGTTGCGTTTACTTCCACCTATTATGGTTCTTCTACAATTACTCTCATGAGGAAAAGTATGTCAAATTAAGAGTCAAATAAATCAGAGTCCATACTGTTGAGACTCATAATGGGGCATTTCCAAGCTAGCAATCAAACTTATACGGCCCAAATGAAGGCACCAATTACCCAGTGTAGATTCGGCTGAAGCCGTCGAAAACAGGGATGTTTTCGTTGAGTCTACACGGACGTACTTGAGGCGAGCTTCAGCAGTGTCTGCACATACGCCCGCTGCAGGCGATTGATAGCCATGAAGCTACAAGTTCAAACACTCTACTTGATAACACCAACCCAAAAATAAATGTAATCAATCTTCATTTGAAGGCTAACCAACTTTGGGGCATTAACATTCTAAAGCTAACCGCTTCACGTGAATTATCCCTATGTTCTTCGCCAACTTTCATCGACCTCTAAACCCAACTAAGTCAGCTGAACCTTGTCATCATTAATCGCAGCTTCAAATTGCTTACCCGCCAGCCACAAAGATGATTCACTTTGCAGCGCTAACTGATAAGCCCATGCGGCAATCGCCTCTGAGCGGCCACTTTCACACACAAAGTAGTTGCTGAGTTCTGTTGTGATCAGTTTTTCATTTTGAATGATGTTTTGTTCATGCCAGCGATCTTTGTGCTCTTGCGCTGCTAGGTGGTCGCGTTTGGCATTGTTGCAACTGCGATGCGCTAGTACAAAATTATGCCCTAGATCGTTGGGGTATCTCGCCCACGGGATAAAATGATCGACCTCGGCCTTGTTATGTTCGCTCTCTTTTAGCGGCTTATTACAGTAGAAGCACTTTCCTTGCTGGATCTGTTCAAATACGGGTCTTGCACTAATAATCGAGCTCCGGTCGCTACCAAATAAAAAATCTGACAAGTTGCCTTTACCACCAAGTACCGCATAGTTTGCAGGAAAGGCGCTGACCTTTTGTGTCCAGTGCGTTCTTGAAAGCGATACAACAAGGTCGTAAAAACGTCTAAAACAAAAGGCGATACCTGGTTTAAGTACAATATACTTTTGAGACTTATCGTGCCTGTAGTAAAAGCATTCCTCTTTACCCGAAAGAAGCTGTAAACGCCAAAGCGGCCCTTGTTTAAATGTATTGCGGGTTTTACTCACCAGTTTGTTCCAGCCAGCATTTTGTTTTAGCTGATTAAGCGTGCGTATGCCTTGCTGACGAAATGCCGCTAAATCTCTGACCAATGCAGATTGTTCGCCGGAATTTTGTAAAAGAATAAAGGGGTTATTATCAACGCCGTGATAAGGCAGCGAGTGTTGCCAATATAGCTCGATGAACTTCACTACTAACTCATCGATGGTAATAACGCTGTCTAATGTATCGTGCAGGTTTGCTGTCACATCACTGTGTAGTGGTCGCTCTATACAGATATCAGCAAGTGCGTGTAGCAGTGCAAATTTGTATGTAGCGACAAAATCGCCTTCCACCAATAAACGCTGTAAATAGGTAATGAAATCAACTTGCAGTTGAGCATCTACTTGAGGTGCAAAATCTAATCTCATACATTTTCACCTAATAAGGCGTTAGCGTTATCACTTAGTGAAACAACCTCGCCTGTTGGGGGCTCCTTGGTGATAGTCGATCTTTGTAAAACAACGGTTTCCCAATGCACCTCGGCTCGTCCTAACTTGTCTTGTTCTGCCGTAACACTATCGATTATTGTCAGCCCCACTTTAGCGCTCATTGTTGCAAGCTCTGCAATACTCACTTGATGCATCTCTCGCTCATCGCCACTTGGGCCATGGCGTAGTGTGATGATCAGCTTGCCTGTAGGTTCTAGTAGTTGTGTTAATCGATTCAAGGATTGTAAACGCTCTGATGCAGGGATGTGCATCCATACGGCGCTCAGTAGGATCAGCTTAAAACGCAGCCCTGTTGTAACTAGCGCATCCGTTTTAGCTAACGTATCTAATGTGGCGAGCGCGTTAAGCTCTGGTAATGAATCCTGTAACCACGTGACGTTAAGGCTTTGAATAAGTTTTTGGCCTATTGCAGCCAGTTCATGTGCGGGCTCGACAGCATACACAGTTACGGCTTGCTGCTCGGATGCCTGCTCTGCGAAGTATTTAACATCTCGGCCTGAGCCCGCGCCAATATCTAACACATTAACTCTTACATTACCTCTCATATGAGTTAAGCAGGCTTGCTCACTTAATGAGGCTTGTAACGGCGTTTGATTGGATTTTCTGTGAGACACGAAGATATCGGCTAAGTGATGAAACCAACTAGCATGGACTTCTTTAAAGGTTTTAGAGTCATACTGCTCAGCAAGTTTAGCCGCATGCATGTTATAGAAGTTAGTTGTGTTGCGTTGTTTTTGCTCTGAGATCACTAGCACATTCCCTTGTGTTACTCGCTTAAGCTCGTTTGTTAGGTCATCACTTCTGAATCAATCTTGGTACGAATCGAGGTTAATCTAGAAAGGTTCAAGATTCATTGCACCGATAATTACTGCAATCAAATTAGCACATTACGTTAGCAAAAAGAATAATCGGTTCATGACTTTATATCTATTTAGTTTGATCAAACTCACGAAATTCTTGAGGTGTGATAACAAGCCGAGATTTATCGCTAAAGAGTCGGAATTTTTGGCGGGGAATGTATCGCTATCTATTGCTCTGCAATAGGAACATACTGGAGTAGTTACTTAAGAGTTTTACGCTATACAAAGCTATTTTGAGAAACAAAAAGCCTTTAGTTGATGAAAAGACAACTTTAGGTTCATTACTTTACATTAGGTGGTAAGTATCATGAGTAAAGGACAAGACAGTAAAAAGAACGTTAAAAAGAAACCGCTTTTAACTGCTAAAGAGAAGAAAGCCGCAAAAACGGCCAAGAAAGTGCCGTCATCGTTTATTAACTAGTCAGCAATGGCCGTCGCGTATTTTGTATTGTTGCGATGGCCACTATCATTGGCAGAACTCAAACATCTAAGCTCCAATTATCTAAGCTCAAACATCTAAGCTCAAACATCTGAACTCAAACATTTAGGCTTCACTTATCTAAGCTCAAACGCATACCCTTAAGCATCTGATTTTAAACTAGTTATCTTGTTTTGCATTAGTTATCTGGGTTTACATTAGTTATCTGGGTTTACATTAGTTATCTGGGTTTACATTAGCTGGCATAACCATTCACTCGTTCTAAATGAGTTTTATGCAAAAGAAAAATGTTATTGCTGAAGGTTACTGCTAAATGTTAATGCTTAAGCCTAGTCGCTAATATGTATTAGCTCAGACTTGGTCTTTACGTTCACTGATGCACTCGTAAGATCCCATTTCAAACAGTCGGCAGATCCATGGGCGGTTTTCGTAGATAGTGCACATTAAGGTGTCTCTATCAACTGCAGAGCACCAACCGTCATCAAGGCGTAACATGGTTTCGGCGCCATATTCGTCGACACTGATATGCTCATCTGGTACGCCAGTATCGGTCACTATCATGACTTCTAAACGGCAGCAACACGCTTGGCAATTTGAGCAGGTGATCTCGGTGTTGATCACGGGATCGGATATATCTTTTACGTCAATGTTCATAAACAGCAGTATTAAATTTAATGGCTGCTAGGATACGCTAAAACTGCAGTTTTCACGACTTATTTGCTCTTTCTCGTTCTTATAACCGCTCTACTAACGGCCTTATTTAAGTTTACTTTGCTTGGTGTGAGTTGTTTTATCGCTATGAGCTAGCACTCATATCGAGTGTCAGCTTAGCTTTTAATATGAATTTTACAGGTTACAACATGAAATCAGGTCGCTACGCTTAAACGTAGTCATGCATCTCATTTTTAGATACCGTTAGTTAATCCGATAGACACTTGTATCACTTATGGCATAATCGATTGATAATATTAACGTTATTGATTAGAAACTAATAAATGAAGGCTATTATCGCAATCACCTCGCTGTTTATCGCGAGTATTTCTACAAGCTTTGCCAACGAGCTAACAGTCAACATTATGACCATCTCAGAAGAGGCGTATCATAATGAAATGACCAAACGTAAGCCTTACCCACAACCCTCGATTGAAAAAATTACTGACCAAAAACAATTAATGGCCTCTCTTTCTGGTCGCTTAGTGCTAGACGGTTATTTAGAGATAAAAAATAGCAACGCAGAGCGTATTATTAAACTTGAGCATTTCGATGATGAATGCTTATTCAATGCGTACTACCCTCAAGAGCAGAGCCTGTATTTTACATGTGGCCATGAATCTGACACGGTAATATCTATGGTCGATGGTCGTTACATTGATGAAACGCCAGAACTACGAATTTACTCTCCGGATGGTAAGTACAGACTTTCTGGCTACTACAATGGACAAGAGCCAAGTTCATTTATACAAAAAAAGGTAGATAACCAATGGGTAACAATGTCAGAGAATGCCAAGCCTGCTGACGAAAGTTCAACCGGTAACTACCTTTACTTTATTAGCGAATTTACTTGGATAACCGATAGGCATTTTGTATTTAAAAATCCTTTTAACACCACGTTCTATATGGGTGACACCAATGCTGAGGTTGCGGCAAAGTGAGCTTAATATACAAAAGCCATCATTGAGAAGACTCGAATGATGGCTTTTAATCATTGCTTTAAATCATGGCTTTCAATCAGAAACTTTCAATTGAGCCCGACGCCTTTGCTTGAATCTGAGATAGATATTTCAGAGCTCCACTCATGAAATCCATCCTCAACGTTAAAAGGTATCTCCCGGCACCCTTACCCATCCTTCCATCAGTACGCGCGCGCTGCGGCTCATGACGGCTTTGTTAACTTTCCATTGTCCATCAATCAGGCTCGCCTGTGCGCCCACTTTAAGTGTACCTGAAGGATGCCCAAAGGTGACAAAGCCTTTATTGACTCTAGCAGCTACTGCAACGCGCTTACCCTCACCTGCGGCAATACTCACTAACGTACCGGGAATCGCGGCTGCTGTGCCTATAGCGACGGCAGCAGTGCCCATCATGGCGTGATGCAGTTTGCCCATAGACAGTGCTCGTACGTTTAAATCTATCACCTCTTTTGAAATGGCTTTACCACTTGATGAGGTGTAATCGATAGGGTCAGCAACAATGGCGACCTTAGGCGTATGCTGTCGACTCGCCGCTTCATCTATGTGGTTAATCAGCCCCATCTGCACTGCGCCATGGGCACGTATGGTTTCAAACATGGCT
Organism: Shewanella sp. 0m-6; assembly: GCF_052977325.1. NCBI lineage: Bacteria > Pseudomonadati > Pseudomonadota > Gammaproteobacteria > Alteromonadales > Shewanellaceae > Shewanella > Shewanella sp. 0m-6. The sequence continues at coordinate 44,235 of NZ_JBRIMD010000024.1, read as the reverse complement.
AATACTGTGTCGTCACCGTTAATCGCATCTTGTAGCTCTGCACCTGTGTAACCCAGTTCAGCAGCATTGATAAATACCGTCGGGATCCCCGCGTTAATCATCGTGGCTTGCAAAACACCACTTGGTACCACATCAGTTGGCACCATTAAGTTGTCGATTAAGTTGCCGGTTGGGAACATTGCGCCGTCGCCATCGGCGGGGTCGATAAACTCAACTTGCACCTCAGCTGCGGGGAACGTGACACCATCAAGTTCAAAATCACCAGTCTCTTGCACTTTTCCGTGGGTGATGGGTACATGAGCTATGATGGTTTTACCGATATTTTTTTGCCAAATTCGCACAACGGCAATGCCATTTTCTGGTATTCGGCTTCTATCAACGAGCTCATTACTGATGGCAAATGACCCCACTGCAGCAGTTAAATTACCGCAGTTACCACTCCAGTCGACAAAAGGACGGTCGATAGCGACTTGACCAAATAGGTAATCGACATCGTGATCTTCGCGTTCGCTCTTGGCAAGGATAACTGTTTTGCTAGTGCTTGACGTTGCACCGCCCATGCCGTCGGTTTGTTTGCCGTAAGGATCGGGGCTGCCTATCACTCTAAGTAGCAATGCATCACGGGCAGCACCTGCGACCTGCGCCTCTTTTGGTAAGTCTGTTAAGTTAAAAAATACCCCTTTACTGGTACCGCCACGCATGTAGGTGGCTGCGACTTTAATTTGCGGGGCAAATGCTTTGCTTGGTTTTGATTCAGTTGATGTGGTCATGTGTTTTACCGTTTGAATGCTTGATAGCTGGTTATTTCACTAACAAACGAGTCCGAAATCAGCCATGACTCTTTTGAGACATGCTTTCATTCGGTCCCGCACTAACTAGCATGGCCAAAGTAGAAAGCGTTAAATTTAGTCGACGATATTGCTGAGTAGATGAGCTTCGGTGGCTTTTTTGGCTTAGATGCCACCGCAGAGCCTACAAGGATGTACTTGCGGCGTCTCATCTACATTGCAATATCGTTTCCTACCTCTGTAGCTAAACCATTGCTCCAACTTTTAATTAGCCGAAGACTTCTTACTCTCTCATTCGCTGAAGGCTCTGTTGAAGACTCTCTATTTATTTCGCTGAAGGCTCATGTTGAGGACTCCAAAAAGTCTTGGGCGAAACGCTGGAGTATGCCGCCCGCGTCATAGATTGATACCTCTTCTGCGGTATCGAGGCGACACTTAACCGGGATCTCAACCACTTCGCCATTGCTGCGGGTCATGATCACCGTTAGCAATGCGCCCGGCGTGCGTTCACCCAGCACATCGTAGGTTTCTGTGCCATCAATCTGATAGGTGTGACGATTAGCGCCATTGGTAAACTCAAGCGGCAATACGCCCATGCCGACTAAGTTAGTGCGGTGTATTCGCTCAAAACCTTCGGCAACAATCACTTCAACTCCTGCAAGGCGTACTCCTTTTGCGGCCCAGTCTCGACTCGAGCCTTGACCGTAATCGGCACCTGCAATAATGATAAGTGGCTGCTTGCGCGCCATGTAAGTTTCAATCGCTTCCCACATGCGTGACTCAATGCCTTCTGGCTCTATACGTGCGTAAGAGCCTTGCTTAACTTCAACTTCACCATTGCTACCAAGCTTAGTGACCATTTCATTAAACAGTTTTGGATTAGCAAAGGTAGCGCGCTGGGCGGTTAAATGGTCGCCGCGGTGAGTCGCATAGGAGTTAAAGTCGACTTCTGGTAAACCCATTTTATCTAAATACGCGCCAGCAGCACTGTCGAGCATAATTGCATTAGATGGCGACAGATGATCGGTGGTGATGTTGTCGCCCAGTACTGCAAGCGGCCGCATTCCCTTCATAGTGCGCTCGCCTGCGAGTGCGCCTTCCCAATAAGGCGGGCGGCGAATGTAAGTACTTTGTGGTCGCCACTCGTACTGAGGATTAACCTTCTGCTGGTTATCGTCGCCATAGTCGACTTTAAGGTCGAACATCGGCTCGTATACTTTACGGAATTGCTCCGGCTTTACACTTTTTGCGATCACCGCATCAATCTCTTCATCTGATGGCCAAAGATCGTTAAGTAAAATATCGTTGCCGTCATTGTCTTGGCCCAGTGCATCCTTTTCAATATCAAAACGAATTGTGCCAGCAATAGCGTAGGCAACCACCAATGGCGGTGACGCTAAGAAAGCTTGCTTGGCGTAAGGGTGAATTCGACCGTCGAAGTTACGATTACCAGAAAGTACCGCAGTTGCGTACAAATCACGGTCGATGACTTCTTGCTGAATTTTCGGATCAAGCGCGCCGCTCATGCCGTTACAAGTGGTACAGGCAAAACCGACAATGCCAAAGCCCAGTTGCTCAAGCTCTGTAAGCAAGTTGGCGTCTTCTAAATACAGTTGCACCGCTTTTGACCCCGGTGCCAATGAGGTTTTTACCCACGGCTTACGCGTCAATCCTTTTGCATTCGCGTTACGTGCAAGTAACCCTGCGGCAATCACATTGCGCGGATTAGAGGTGTTGGTACAACTGGTGATCGCGGCAATAATACAGGCGCCGTCAGGCATTAAGCCTGCTTTGTCACCCGTCATATCCTCAAGTTCACCACTTATGCCTTTAGCGGCAAGGTCTGCAGTAGCAACGCGGCGATGCGGGTTTGATGGACCAGCAATGTTACGCCCAACGCTTGATATATCGAAACGCAGCACGCGTTCATATTCAACATTTTCAAGGGTATCGGCCCAAAGTCCTGCCTGTTTGGCGTAGGTTTCCACAAGTTTCACTTGTTTGTCGTCACGTCCGGTCAGCTTGAGGTAATCAATGGTTTTGTCATCGATGTAGAACATGGCAGCCGTGGCGCCAAACTCTGGTGTCATGTTTGAAATCGTTGCTCTATCGCCTAAGGTGAGGTTAGCTGCACCTTCACCAAAGAACTCAAGGTACGTCGATACCACTTTTTCATTACGCAAAAACTCGGTAATCGCCAGCACGATATCGGTTGCGGTAATGCCACTTTGGTGTTTGCCTACCAGCTCAACCCCCACGATATCTGGAAGACGCATATAAGATGGACGACCTAGCATAACGCTTTCCGCTTCTAGTCCACCCACGCCGATAGCAATGACGCCCAGCGCATCGACATGTGGCGTGTGGCTGTCGGTTCCGACTAAGGTATCGGGAAAGGCTACGCCGTCACGGGACTGCACCACAGGTGACATTTTCTCTAGGTTAATTTGATGCATAATGCCGTTACCCGGCTGGATCACATCAATATTTTCAAACGCCGTTTTGGTCCAGTTGATAAAGTGAAAACGATCTTCATTACGTCTATCTTCAATGGCGCGGTTTTTCTCAAACGCGTCTTTTTCAAAACCAGCGTGTTCAACGGCTAACGAGTGATCGACAATCAGCTGTGTCGGTACCACGGGGTTTACTTTTGATGGGTCGCCGCCCTTTTCAGCAATGGCATCACGTAGACCTGCCAAATCCACCAGCGCGGTTTGACCAAGAATATCGTGGCACACCACGCGTGCAGGATACCAAGGAAAATCAAGATCGCGTCTACGCTCGATGATCTGTGTTAGGCAATCGGTTAATGTGTCAGGTGAGCAGCGGCGCACTAGGTTCTCGGCATAGACACGCGAACTGTACGGTAGTTTGGCATAAGCGCCAGGGCTGATGGCATTAACGGCGGCCTCAGTATCAAAATAGTCTAATTCTATGCCTGGCAAGGGTTTTCGGTATTGGGTGTTGATATCAGTCATGATGCATTCCAATTTAATTCGTACAGGTTCGAGGGCGCTTCGCTTCTAGGTACTAGGTGCTAGGTTCTAGGTGCTAGAGCGTTCGCAGGCTCACTGCTAGGACGCTTCGCGGCTAGAGCGGGCTGCGCCCTGCTATACAGTCAAAAGCTAAGATAAGGTGCTAGGGCGCTTCGCTTTTAGGTCCTAGGTCCTAGGTCCTGAGTTCTAAGTCCTGAGCTCTAAGTCCTGAGTTCTAGGTCCTGAGCTCTAAGTCCTGAGCTCTAAGTCCTGAGTTCTAAGTCCTAGGTCCTGAGTTCTAGCTTCTATCTTTCACTGATAGGTGTGACCGTACGTGGCTCGCTACCGGTATAGTCTGCGCTTGGGCGGATAATACGGTTGTTAGCGCGCTGCTCCATCACGTGCGCTGCCCAGCCAGTAAGGCGTGAGCAGACAAAGATAGGCGTAAATAACTTAGTTGGAATGCCCATAAAATGGTAAGCCGATGCGTGGAAGAAATCGGCGTTACAGAACAGCTTCTTGCTGTCCCACATAAACTCTTCACAAGCGACTGAGATATCGTAAAGTGAGGTGTCGCCAAACTCGTTAGCTAGCTTTTCTGACCAGCCTTTAATGATCACGTTACGTGGATCTGAGGTGCGGTAAATCGCATGACCAAATCCCATGATTTTTTCTTTGCGCTCAAGCATGCCAGCCATTTGGATTTTTGCATCTTCTGGCGAGCTAAACTTTTGGATCATATCCATAGCCGCTTCATTAGCACCGCCATGCAGTGGGCCACGGAGCGTACCGATTGCCCCAGTAATACACGAGAACATATCTGATAAGGTTGACGCACAAACCCGCGCCGTAAAGGTTGAAGCATTAAACTCATGCTCTGCGTACAGAATGAGTGATACATCCATTACGCTGCGATGTTGCTCAGATGGCGCTTTGCCATTAAGCAGGTGCAAAAAGTGTCCACCGATTGAGTCTTCATCGGTTACGCAGTCAATTTCAACGCCTTCATGAGAGAACTTGTACCAGTAGCACATGATGGCTGGAAACGCGGCCAGCAAACGGTTTGCTGCTTTGTTTTGCTCGCTAAAGTCATTTTCAGGCTCAAGATTACCTAAGAATGAACAGCCGGTACGCATTACATCCATTGGGTGAGCATCGGCAGGAATGCGTTGTAGCACTTCTTTTAATGCCTTTGGAAGATCACGCTGAGCAAATAGCTCCGTTTTATAGTGATCAAGCTGTATTTGATTAGGAAGCTCGCCGTTAAACAACAAGTAAGCCACTTCTTCAAATGTTGCGTTATCGGCGAGATCTGATATGTCGTAACCACAATACGTTAAGCCCGAACCCGACTTGCCCACGGTACAAAGTGAGGTTTCACCTGCGCTTTGACCACGTAGGCCCGCTCCGCTTAGGTTTTTATTTACTGCCTGTTTATCAACCGCTTGTTTTTCCGATGTTTTTGTATCAACCATGACTGTCTTCCTTTTCAATTTGTATTGCTGGTGGCTAAAACGTTAACGTCTTGCCCCGCATTTTTTATAATTTTTTGCTTATGACTGTGACACTTAACTACGTGCCCAAACACAAGTTGTAAGGTATGCGCGTCGCGGCATGTTGACCGCGACTTTCTCTTGTTTACAGGTTTTTACCTTCTGCAAACAGGCTATCTAGTTTTTGCTCGTAATCGTGATAACCCAGGTAGTCATAAAGATCCATTCGAGTTTGCATTGAATCCACAACCGCCTTTTGATCGCCATTTTCTAAAATGGAGCTGTAAACCATCTCAGCCGCTTTGTTCATTGCTCTAAAGGCGCTCAGTGGATACAGCACCATAGATGCGCCCCACTCGCCCAGTTGCTCTTTGTTCCATAACTCGGTTTGGCCAAACTCGGTGATATTGGCGAGAATTGGAACATCTAGCGCATCGGCGAACGCGCGGTAGTGCTCTTCGGTTTTTACCGCTTCGGCAAAAATGCCATCAGCACCTGCCGCGACATAAGCTTTAGCACGTGCAATCGCCGACTCTAACCCTTCTTGAGCAAATGAGTCAGTGCGGGCCATGATGAAAAAATCAGGATCAGTACGGGCATCGACTGCCGCTTTTATGCGATCAACCATCTCTTGGGTCGACACAATCTCTTTATTTGGACGGTGGCCACAACGCTTTTGTGCTACTTGATCTTCCATGTGTACTGCTGCTGCGCCGGCCTTTTCCATGTCGCGAATGGTTTTAGCAATATTGAACGCGCCGCCCCAGCCGGTGTCGATATCCACCAGCAAAGGTAAGTCACAAGCAGAAGTAATACGCTGCACATCAACAATCACGTCGTTTAGTGATGTCATGCCAAGATCGGGTAAGCCGTATGATGCGTTGGCCACGCCACCGCCAGACAAGTAAATCGCCTGATGACCAATCTTTTTAGCCATCATCGCCGAATAAGCATTGATGGTACCAACGATTTGAAGGGGCTTATTTGCCGCTAGTGCTTCACGAAACTTCTTTCCTGCGCTCATGTGCTGTTCCTTTTGTTTATCGCTTGCTGTGCTGTGGTCTTTACTGGGCTTAGGGCTTAGCTCAAGCACGGCAAAATTTATAATGATATTTTAACTGTCAATTGTTGATTTTTTTATGGTTTTGATAAATCATTAGCGAGTTTGTTTTCAATACTCGATTTTGAATATAAAATATGCCGACGCATCAGCATCTCGGCAAGCTCGGCGTCTCGGTTACAGATGGCTTGCACTATGTGTTTATGTTCATCAAAGGCGGTGGTAACACGTGGGCCTGTCATACCCAGTTGCACGCGATACATGCGCACTAAATGATAAATGCCATCAATAAGCATCGAGATTAAATGTTTATTCTTACTGCCTAATATGATGCGATAGTGAAAATCGACGTCGCCCGCTTCTTGGTAATAACTGCCTGCTGATTGGACTTTCTCAAAGTGGCTATTGAGCAAAGATTGCAAATCATCAATCTCTTGATCGGTCATGTTTAATGCCGCTAACCTTGCTGCCATCCCTTCAAGGGACTCTCTCACTTGATAAAGCTCAAGTAACCCCTCAGCAGTTAAACTCACTACCCTTGCGCCCACATTGGCTCTGCGCTCAACTAAATGACTGGCCTCTAGACGATTAATCGCTTCGCGGATCACTGCGCGGCTGACGCTGTATTTTGTCGACAACTCGGTTTCACTCAGCTTTGAGCCCTGCACAATCTCGCCCTCTACAATCGCTTTACGTAGCTGAAAGAAGGTTTTGTCTGCACTGGTAACGGGCTGTTCGTTGAAAAATGTCATCGAAAATACAATATTAGTTTTTAATGGATTGTCGACAATCTAGCCAGATAACAATAAATAGTCAACAGTAAACCAACAAATTGTCGACAAAGTCAGAGTAAAGCCTAACAGCCAATTATCTATGACTGGCTAAATATATGGCGAGAAATCGTTACAGAGTCACCTTAAAAACAAGTCGATTTTACACAGGCTCTGTTGGCGTTTTATCATTAGACTTAGTAGGCAAAAAACTGACCAAACGTATAAAACTTATGCTGCACAACCTGTTAGGCATGCTGTACAGTGGTAGCAAATTGAGCACACTGCATTAGCCGCAAACAGGGAGCGAATAATGATAATGTTAATCCTTAATGGCAAAAAAGCCGGATTACCACAGATCAGAGAAACCGTTTTAGCGCTTCGCGCTCAAGGTCACAAAGTAGAAGTGCGCTGTACCTGGGAAGGCGGTGATGTTAAGCGATTTGTAAAAGAAGCCAGTAACCTAGGTATTACGCGCGTAATTGCGGGGGGCGGAGACGGAACCGTTAATGAAGTCGCTGAAGCAATTGTTCAACTTAGCCCTGCCGATCCCGCTATAGAATTAGCGATTTTACCTTTAGGCACCGCTGATGATTTTGCAAGCGCCTGTTTGATCCCCTCTGAGATAGAAAGTGCATTAGCTCTTGCCGTTAATGGCAATGCTGTTGCAATTGATATGGCGAAAGCAAATGAACGCCACTTTATCAATGTCGCATCAGCAGGTTTTGGCGCGCAAGTTACAGTTGATACGCCTGTTGAATTAAAAGACCTACTTGGTGGCCAGGCCTACTTTCTCTCTGGATTAGTGCAAGCACTTAACTTTACGCCTTATCAGGGACAAGTCTCTGCGACACTGGCAAACGGTGACAAAGTTGATCTCAATGGTGAGGGGTTACTCGGCGCCATTTGTAACGGCCGCTTAGCGGGGGGTGGACAAAATCTAGCACCTAACGCCTTACTCAATGACGGTCTGTTAGATGTGTTGTTAATTAAACATTTTCCTACATCTGCGCTTAAGCAAGTTATCGATGAACTAAAACAACCGTTAGTTAATGCCAAGGATGTTGATGGGAAGCATGTTGATGACAAATACGTTAATCGAATGCAAGTGACTGAAATAACCTTAACCTCAACACAGTCTTTGCCTGTAAACCTTGACGGCGAGCCGACTTCTTATTTGCTTCATCACATAAAGGTCTTACCTAAAGCGATAAAGCTTGTTTGTCCTGAAAATTGCCCCGTTTTGATTCAAGACTAACATCTGAATGCCTGAATGCCTGAATGCCTGAATGCCTGAACGAATTAAAACAATAAAGCAGTGCCTAGCACTGCTTTTATTGCTTAAACCTCGAGCCATTTACGGATTTTTGCTAATTAGGGCTGCCTGTCAGCAAGGTTTTATTTGTCACTTGCCAGTTACCCCCTAGCGCTTTATGCAGGCCAATGGTCATGTGCGCCGTTTGCAGTTTTGCGGCAACGACTCGATCTTTTAGCATATTTTGCTGCCGCTGAGCATCCAAAATAGACAAGTAATCACTGAGGCCGGCTTTGTACAATGACTTGGCTTTATTAACCGCATTAGTCGTTTCTTGTTCAGCCTCTATCACTAACTGCACATATTGTTGACTGTGACCATACCCTTGCAATAGCGTTTCAACCTCACCAAATGCGGCGATTACCGCGTACTGATAACTTAATACACTGGCATCAAAACGTGCATTTTGCATGTCTACGATGGCGTCGCCGCGGCCACCATCAAATACATTCCAACTCACCCCCACAGCGCCAAGCCAGGCGACGGAGTCACTGCTAAATAAATCATCAAAATCTTTTGCCAGCACACCTGGCGAGCCCGTTAAAAACACTTTCGGGTATTGAGCTGCAATCGATGCTGCGCGCTCTTCGTTCAATGCTGCCATTTCGCGCTCTGCTATCTTAATATCAGGGCGACGATTTAACAGCTCAGCAGGCAAGCCTGTTGGGATCACCCCTTTAAAGTTGGGCAACGGCATAACCTTAGCGAACCTTTGCTGTGCTTGTTTGGGCGTTTCCCCTAATAAAATGGCTAAACGCTGCTTATGCACGTTCTCAGCTATCTCGAGTTGTGGTAGCACCGATTGCGTGGCTGCTAACATCGCCTTTGCCTGCGCTTCATCAAGCTTTGAGCCGTAGCCGCTCTTAACCATCAACTTAACCAGATCCAGAGTATGTTGTTGATCTGCTATGGTCTGCAACGCTATTTGCTGTCGTTCCTGTGCGCCTCGCATTTGCAAATAATTGTGGATCACATCTGATGTTATCAATGTGGTTAAGCCCTCACGCATAATCACCACCTGATCTTTACGAATAGCGGCTGCATTGGCTTGTCTGTCGATCCGGCCAAATAGATCAACCTCCCAGGCAATGGTTGCTCCCGCAAAAAAGGCACTGTTATTGTCATCAACTAGACCTAAGGATTCTCCCGTCATGGGATGAGTCGCGGTAATGGCACTGCCTAACAATGGATCATTTTCACTGATTTGCGCATTGCCAAACCCAGCCCCTAAATTGACGGTTGGCACGTTAAAAGACTCTATCGCTTGTTGATAAGATTGCGCCATCTTGACCCGCTGCGCGGCAATTTTAATCGGTATAGCTTGGTTTTGTGCGTCGATGACCAGTTGATTCAGTATTGGATCATTAAACTGCTGCCACCACGCACTATTTTCACTGCGTTGCTGCTTACCTGTGATGATACCTTGAACACCTTGGTTTAAATATTCACTGTCTAAATGGCTAGTTGGTGCTTGATAGTCTGGGCCAACGGCGCAGCCTGAGAGCATTAACGCAATCGCTATTGGTGCAAGAGGTAAAAGTTTCATATTATTTTTGCTCCAAAACAGCTTGAGTTAATGGCGTGGAAACGTGTTGGCAGTTAAGTTCACTGTTGCGATAAAACAAACAGTAAAACGCCGGCATAATAAACAACGACAGCACAGTTGCAGCAGCTAGGCCACCAATAATGGTTGCCGCCATTTGATCAAACAACCTGTCACTTAAGAGGGGGATCATGCCTAGCGCCGTGGTCAGTGCTCCCATTGATATCGCCATAGTACGATTTAGCGTCGCCGCTTTTACCGCCTCTTTAAGAGGTTTATGAGCAGCGCGCTCAAGTTCAATTTGATCCATCAACACAATGCCATTTTTGATGATCATGCCTGCTAAAGTAATAGCACCAATAAGCGCCATAAAACCAAAGGGTTTATCAAGTAATAGTAAAGTCCAAGTTGCACCAATTGCCGCTAAAGGAAGCGTAATTAGAATAATGGCCGGCTGCTTAAAGCCGTTGAACATCGCCACCATGATCACCACCATCATCAACAATGCTTTAGGCATTTGGTTTAACGTGTCAGAGATTGCACGATCTTCATCATAGTACTCACCACCCCATTCAAATGAATAGCCTGCAGGCAGTTCAATCGCCTCAATTTGAGCTTTGACTTGATTACGTGCCTGCGCTGGAGTGATATCAAATACATCCGCTTGGGCGGTAATGGTCGGTACCCGGTTGCGACGCCAAATCATGCTCTCTTCAAATTTAAGCTCAAACTCATCAACCACCTGCCCCAGTGGTACACTGTGAACGCCTAACAGTGAACGTACTTGCAAGGTTTGTAGATGACTTAAGTCACTGTCTGCACTTCTAAAGCTAATTGGGATCAGTTGATCGCCTTGATTGATAATACCGATTGTCATACCGTCGGTAGCTCGTTTAATTGCCAACGATATATCCGTACGGTTTATACCTGCTCGCCTTGCTTGTTCTTGATTAATGACAGGTTCAATCACTTTACTGAGCTGACGCCAGTCATCACGCACATATTTAATATTAGGATTGTCGGCTAAAATCAGCTGCGCTTGATCCGATAGCTGATGTAACACTTGAGGATCTGGACCGGTAAATCTTGCTTCAATACTAAACTTATCTTTAGTGGCTAATTTTAACGCCCTAAATCTTGGTTCAGAATTAGGAAACTGCTTAGCAAGCCAGAGATCGCCACGTTTAGTGAGCTCTGCAATAGCCTCATAATCTTCGACGTTAATCACAATTTGACCATAGCTTGGATCATATGGCTCAGGCTCAACCGTTACCGAGAATCGAGGTGCGCTCGCACCGACATAACTAGAGATGCTGCTAACTTCTGGTTGTTGAATTAACCAACCTTCAATTTTTTTCATATCTGATGATGTTTGTTCTATCTTGCTGCCATTAGGTAGCCAGTAATCAAGAAACATCATAGGTCTGTCAGAGCTTGGAATAAAATTGATAGCAACATACGGCACGGCCATCGCGGTGATAAGTAACAACGGCATTACCATTGATATGGCTTTAACCGGATACTGAACAGTCCAAGCCACCGCACGCTGGTATCGGCTAGGTTTTGGCGCTGATTGATTATGTTTATGACTCGGGGTTATCCATAGCCAACATAGCAAGGGCGTGAGTGTTACCGCCACCAGCCATGAAAAAAGTAACGATGAACAGATAATCAAGAACACCGAACTTGCGAACTCCCCAGCGTCTGTTTGTGAGAACAACACAGGGCTTGACCCCATAATCGCAATCACAGTGGCAGCAAATAGCGGCTTTGATGTTTCTTTTACCGACTGAATGGCGGCTTTGGTGCGCTCAACGCCCTGATTAAGTTTCACCACAAATAGATCGGTAATAACAATTGCATTGTCTACCAGCATACCTAAGGCCAAAATGAAGGTGCCTAAAGACACCCGCTGCAAATCCACTCCGGCGAGATACATGTAGATAAGCGTTAATAAGATAGTAAACAGTAAACTACTGCCCACTATGGTTGCGCTTTTAAAGCCCATAAACACCAGTAGCACGGCAAATACAATCGCCACGCTTTCTAGCAAATTAATCACAAAGTCTTGTATCGATTTAGCCACTTCATCGGGTTGGAATGCGATGGTGCCAATTTCAATACCAAGTGGTAACTCTTGTTGGTAATTTTCAATCACTTGGGTCAGGCTTTCTCCCAAACTGACCACATTAATCCCTTCAACGGGGCTGACTGCTAATGTAATCGCTTCTTTACCATTAAAACGGCTTAGTGTGGTTACAGGGCTTTGGTAACCTAAACTGACATCGGCAATATCTCCTAGGCGTAACAAACCTGTGCTGTACGGCCCGATACCGCCTTTAATGATGAGGTTTTTAATATCATCGACAGATTTAAATGCACTACTTTGATCGACACGAATACGCTCGTCATTAGCGGCAAAACTACCACTGTCAAACGTTAAGTTTTGAGTTGAGAGTTGGTTAATCACTTGAATGGATGACAAACCATAATGGGCTAAGCGCTCTTCGGGTAAATCAATATACACCGCTTGATTTTGCACGCCGTGAAGTTCAATCTTTTTAATACCGTCTACGGTTTTTAAGCGTCGTTGTAGCTCTTTCGCGTACTGACGTAACGCTTCAGGTTGAGTCTTGTCGCCATAAACGCTAAATAACATGCCATACACTTCTGAAAATTCATCTTGAACAATGCTTATTTGTGCCGTTGCTGGTAGAGAGAGTTTCACATCAGCAATTTTACGTCGCAGAAGATCCCACTCTTGGGGAAGATCTTTTGAGTCCGTTGATTCCTTAAGATCAATAAAAATCATTGAACTGCCCGGACGAGATAACGAGCGCAATTTCCGCATCGAGCCCATCTCTTGCAGTTTCGTTTCGATTTTATCCGTTACCTGCAGTTCAATCTCTTTGGCAGACGCGCCCGGATAGAGGGTAACCACTACAGCGCTTTTTACCGTAAATGATGGATCTTCTAGTTTGCCTAACTCAAAGTAAGACACCAAACCAACAATCACGCATAACACACTAAAGAACAGCACAAACACTCGCTGTTTTATGGCAAATTCAGCTAAATTCATCATGACTCCTAATAACTAAATGGCTTGATGATGGTGTTAGATATAAGCTGATCGGGCGCAATATAGTGCACTCCAGCAGTGATAATTTGGTCACCTCTTGTTAGCTCTCCAGTCAAACAAGCGCTGTGACTTTGTAATGACGTAATATTCACAGGCATGAGTACGGCTCGGTGCGATTTAATGACATAGAGGTTGTTGTTTTTGCCGTCAGCCACAATTGCGGCATAAGGAACACAAAAACGATTAAGCTGATGCTTAAAGGCCACATCAACTTGTACCGCTTTGCCTGGCAGTGCGGTTGTTGCGTGATTAAGCACAAATTCAACTTTGTAGGTTTGTTTTATGGGATCGGCTAATGTGTCTATTGCCCCAATTTTTGCCTTTATCACCTTATCACTACCATGCCAACGCACCTCTGCAAGCGTACTGTTATTGAGCTTTGCCATTAAATTCTCTGGAACATCAACCACCGCCTTCATTGCACCAAGCTGATGTAACGAAAATAATGGGTTACCAGGCGCTGTTTGTTCAAAAGCTTGCTGACTCTTTGAGCCTATCACTCCGTCAAAGGGGGCTCTGAGCTCGGTATAACGTAAGGCATCTTTCGCTTTTTGCAGATTCTGGTTCACCACTTCGACCATTGCTAAGCTGCGCTTATATCCACTTTGCGTTCTATCTAAGTTCACTGCAGAAATGGCGTCATCTGCTATAGCTTGCTGAACACGCTTAAGCTCTGCGCTTGCAAGTTGGTGGGCCGCTTTTGCTTCTTCTAAGCGGGCGTTGAGTTCTGCCACATTGACTTGGTAGTCATGGGGCTCAAGTGTTGCGAGTAATTGCCCTTGCAACACACTATCGCCACTGTTAACTAAAATGGCTTCAATAGTGCCAGCAACTTTAAATGCTAGATACGCGGTTTGAGTCGCTTCTAGTACGCCTGAGAATTGTTTGACTTGGCTTAATTGTGACTCGTTAAGCTGCATAATTTGAACAGGACGTTCAATTTTACTGGTGATAGTTGTGGTTTGAGCGGGTGCTTGGCTGCATCCGCTGAGCAAGCATAAGGCCAATGGTGTGATAGCAAATTTGCTAATTGTTTTAGTTGAGATCTGCATCTCTTTCTCCCAATACTGATATTGGGAGGAAGTGTAAGTGTTTAACTTATTGAGATAATCTAGCGATACCGCACCAAACTGTCATGAAAATCATGACAAAGATGCGCGTTCAGGAATTTCTTGTAATAAAAAATCAATCAATAATCGAGTCGGTAAACTAATGCCTTTTCGGTCTGGATAGATAAGCCATACGTCCTCTTTCTTTGACTCATACTCGGGCAAAATCCTAACCAAGTTTTGACTTTCTATAGCAGCAAGAGCAAACAAAGGAGGCATAAAACCAATCCCTTGACCGCCTACTATCGCCCGACGAACTAATCCCATATGATTAGCGCTTAAACGGCAATTAACCTTAATCGTCTCACTGATTAAATCCCAGTTATCATCTAATGTCCCATCTGGCCAGCGATAACAGATCGTTTGATGAGCAGACAATTGTGCTAACGTCGTCGGCGCGCCATGCTTGGCAATATATTCAGGGCTGGCATACATGCCTCGCCCTAAACTTAAGATTTTTCGGGCAATAAACCCTGAATCTTTTATTTTTCCGGCATGCAATACAAAGTCTAAACCTTGATTGTAAATATCGTTAACGTAGTTATTTGTAAAACGCAGATCCAGCTCAATATCCGGGTACAGGAGTTGAAATTTGGCCAATGCGGGCTGAAGTGCTTCATCACTCTCGGGTAAAAATCCGACTTTAACCTTGCCTACAGGTTTTTCATCGAGATCGAGCAATTTATTCTTAGCTTGTTCAAAGCCATCAAGTACACCTAACAGGTCGTGATAATACGTTTCGCCATGCTGGGTCAAGCGTAATTGACGCGTTGTGCGGAAAAAAAGCTGCGCATTAAGAGACTTTTCTAGATCACCTATGCGGCGGCTGACATTAGCACGAGGCAGATCAAGTGCGGTGGCTGCTGCGGTAAAGCTACCTAGCTTAACCACAATAGTGAACAATTTTAGATCTTCTATACGCATTGAATAACCTCATCAATTTTCAATAAAATGGCAAAATCCAGTCAAGCTATACGGCAAAACTGTAGCGGTTTTTCACTTCAGCTCATAATTTTGTGTCTACCCATGTGGCCTAGTCCACAAAATTGGTCGCGGTGATATTGGCATCAATAATATTGAGCATTGGTATGATCCACGATGTTAATACCAACCAGCAATAAAATATGATGGTTCACATAAAATCAAGCGCTAAGAACAAGAGCGTAGTGACTTGCTAGCGTTATTAACTGGCAGGAATGACAAGGGGGAAATTAATCTTTGTAGCGAATGAATTCGACCATTCTACTATGGTAAAACCTTACGGCTCATGTACACTCATAACATACTGACTTATCGGATAAGTTCATGAGCCAACGTACTCTTCATACACTCTTCAAACCTACATCGGTTGCCATTATTGGGGCGTCAAACAAACCTAAGCGAGCCGGTAATGTATTGATGAAAAATCTGCTCTCCGGTGGGTTTTCCGGCCCTATCATGCCAGTGACACCAAAATATGAAGCCGTTATGGGCGTGCTCGCTTATCCCAATATTCAATCACTGCCACTTAAACCCGATTTAGCCATTATCTGCACTGCTGCAAAAAGCGTACCTGGCGTTATTGAGACCTTGGCTCAGTTTGGTTGCAAAGTCGCCATTGTCATGGCATCGGGTATGGCCGATGAGTTTAACGAGGATGGCGTCAGTCTCTTAAGTCAGATGCAGCAATTTGCAGTTCGATACGGCATGCGGATCTTAGGCCCAAACAGTTTAGGCATGATATTGCCCAACATAGGGTTAAACGCGAGCCTTGCTCACACTGCCGCCCTGCCCGGAAAAATCGCATTTGTATCCCAATCTGCCGCTATCTGTACCACAGTGCTCGATTGGGCAAATAATAAAGGCATTGGTTTTTCATCATTTATTTCCCTCGGTGATGCCAACGATATTAACTTTGATGAACTGTTAGATTATTTAGGCCGTGACGCTAAAACCGATGCAATCTTGCTCTATATCGATTCGGTTAATGAAAAGCGTCATTTCTTATCAGCCGCTCGCGCTGCATCGCGTAATAAGCCAATAATCGTGATTAAGTCAGGCCGAAGCATAGAGGGTACTAGTGCCGCACAACTGCATACTGGTGGCCTGTCGGGCAATGATGCTGTGTATGAGGCAGCCTTTAGGCGTGCCGGTATGCTGCGAGTGAATGATCTTATTGAACTGTTTGCCGCAGTAGAAACTTTAGCGCACTCAAGACCATTACAAGGGGAGCGACTTGGGATCATCAGTAATGGCGGCGGCCCTGCTGTACTTGCCCTTGATGAACTGATATTGGGTGGCGGGAAACTGCCTCCTTTATCTACTGAGATCTGCCAGCGGTTGAATACACTTTTACCAAAGAGCTGGTCTGGACAAAACCCAGTTGATATTGGCGGTGACTCAGACGCTGTGCGTTATGCTAAATCACTTGAGATCTTAATGGATAGTGACGATCTCGACGCCATTTTAGTCCTTCATTCTCCTTCAGCTTTAGGGGAAAGTGTTGAGATAGCTGAAGCTATTGCTAAAACAATTTCAGAACACCCGAATCGTCACCGGATCAATATTTTAACCAATTGGAGTGGCGAAGACTCGGCTTATGAAGCCCGTAAGCACTTTTCAAAATCACGGATCCCAACTTACCGGACGCCAGAAGGTGCCGTGGGCGCTTTTATGCACATGGTGGAGTATCGCCGCAATCAAAAGTTGTTGCAGGAAGTTCCGCAATCTATCCCTAATAATATTCCAGCCGATGCAACATTTGCGCGAGACAGGTTACAACAGGCGTTAAACCAAGGAAAGACAATACTAGAGACCCATGAGTCGAGCGCTATCTTAAATGCTTATGGGCTCAAGACTATCGACACCTGGTTTGCCAGCACACCTGAGCAGGCGGTTGAATTTGCCAACCAAGCGGGTTACCCCATCGCGCTAAAAGTGCAATCACCGAGTATTCACCATAAATCTGACGTGCACGGCGTGATGCTGAACTTAACCTCTGATCTTGAGGTTGAACTGGCAGCAAAGGCCATGATAGAGCGCGTGATCTCACTCAATCCTGAGGCGAAAATCGAGGGGTTAATCGTGCAGAAGATGGCTCTTACTGCTGGGGCTCAAGAGATCCGCGTCGCAGTTGCCAATGATCCAGTGTTTGGGCCTGCAATTTTACTTGGCGAAGGTGGCTCTGAATGGGCACCCACTAAAGATGCGGTCGTTGCCCTGCCACCACTGAATATGACATTGGCTCGCTATATGGTGATCCAGGCGCTAAAAACACAAAAGCTTCGTGATCGACATTTGCCACTGGGCTTAAATATGCACGCACTGTGTATTATGCTAACGCAAATCTCTCACCTCATCATAGATTGCCCCGAAATCGCTACCCTAGATCTGAACCCTGTATTGTGCGCTGGAGAACAAATCACCTTATTAGATGTGAATATTGGGCTGCAACAAGAACCCATAGATAACGCCTCTAGACTGGCTATTTCACCTTATCCAAAAGAACTTGAGCAGATAGCCACCCTTAAAAATGGCAGCAAAGTGATGTTAAGACCGATTTTACCGGAGGATGAACCCAAACATCTCGCTTTTGATAACTCCCTGTCAGATGAAGATCGCTATAAGCGTTATTTTGGTGTGCGCTCTAAAATGACCCATGAAGAGATGGCTGTATTAACCCAGATTGATTACGCCCGCGAGATGGCCTTTATAGCCACCTCGATAGATGCTGCGGGCGAAGAAACGACCTTAGGCGCGATAAGAGCCTCTATCGATCCTGACAATACCGAAGCTGAGTTTGCCATGGCGGTGCGCAGTAACTACCAGGGACAAGGCCTAGGAAAACTGCTACTTGAAAAACTGATCAAGTATTACAAAGATAACGACACCCTTGTGCTGACTGGCTTTACCATGTTTGAGAATAGAAATATGGCCAGCTTAGCTAAACGTCTTGGCTTTACTGTCACTTTTGATATGGAAGACCGCTTGATTAACATGCATATGGATTTAAAATCCCCCCCCAATTAATACAATTGGTATAACTGAGCCAATCACAAAAAGGCCGTTAAGATTTCATCTTAACGGCCTTTTTCATTTTTAGCTTTCAAGCTTTAAGCTGGTCAAATCTCAAACCATGTACTCAATCTTTTTCAAACTCAATCTTTTTCAAACTCAATCATGTTCAAACTAAATCATGTTCAAACTAAATTGGAGTTTCTACAACTCTTTCAGCAATGACACAGTTTCGACCCGCTGATTTAGCCCGGTATAAGGCTTCATCAGCCCGTATAAAGTAACTGTCTTTATCATCTTCAGCCTTTAATGATGCTACGCCAACCGAGACGGTAATATTGCCAAGGGGTAACTTTTTATCTTTACCAATCGTAAGATTACGCTCGGCGATCTTTCGCCTTAAATTCTCGGCTACGATACTTGCGTCTTCGAGTCTTGTATTTGATAACAAGATAACAAACTCTTCGCCGCCATAACGTGCAACGAAATCATCTCCTTTAACGCTGTTCTTTAATGCTTGAGCAACGTAAGCCAGAACTTTGTCACCAATTAAATGACCATGTACATCGTTAAACCTTTTGAAGTAGTCAATATCGACCACCAATAGGCTACTTTCAAAATTAGTATGATTGAAGCTATCAATATGACTGATCACTTCTTTATCGAATGCACGGCGATTATTCAACGACGTTAGCTCATCGGTCATAGCCACGGATCGAAGCTCGACCATCTCCGTTTTAAGGGCCACGACCTCTTCACTTATGCTTGTTAAACTTTTGTCCATTTCACTGTTAGCTGCAATGATCTCATCGAGTTCACTACTGAAGCTATCGACCAATTTTTGCATAACGATAGGATCGGGATCTTGTTTTAATGCATTATTAAAGTCAGTTAATGAAGTAGAAAATTGTGATGTGCCCTTACTCATGTTGGCTATTTTGGCCAGTAAACTATTTATCAGTACTTGAGTTTCTAATTGGACGTTTTCAATCACTTCTGGCGAGTTAACTAAGATATACTTTTTATACAAACTATGACTTACATCTGGAGTAAAGCTGACGTTGGTACTTAATAAGCCGTCAATCGCACGCTTTAAGTCAAGGTTAATCCCTTTATAGTATTCATACCAAACAGCGTAATTTTCCGGAGTGACTGGAACTTTGAGTTCAGACATCTTAGGCACTGCATGACGTAAAATCTTAGCTGATAGTTCTGTTTCTGATATATGCTGCGCCATATCCATTGTATAAGTCACTCCATCTTGATAACTTTACTTATCAATACTTTAAACAAAAAAGAGGATGTTGCCATCCCCTTTTATCAATAATTTTGATTTTATTTTCTACAACTTGAAAAGATATCAGCTTTAGGCCGATAAACCTCGCTGCTTACATTCATCAAACCAAGCAAGCTATCGAATAAATTATCGTGAGAAAAACCGCCCTTGCTAGCTTCCTGCGCTAAGCAAGCAAGGTCTAAGTGATTTTGTTTTGAAAAACCTGCTGAGAACCAGCCCAGGAAAGGTACTTTGGTTTGCTCTTCAGGCGCAAATGAGAAAGGTGTACCGTGAAGATACATTCCTTTTTCTCCTAATGACTCACCATGATCTGATATATAGAGCATTGCGGTGTCAAACTCTGCACTTGATGCTTTTAGCTTATTAACAACTTCTGAAAGAATAAAGTCGGTATATAAAATAGTATTGTCATAAGTGTTGACTAGCTCTTCGTGACTACAGTTTTGAATATCGCTACGTTGACAATCTGGCACAAAATGACGGTGTTCCTCTGGATAACGTAGATAATACGTTGGCCCATGAGAACCAATGATGTGTAACACTAATAACGTATCTTCATCTTTAATGGTTTTAAGCCGCTTACCCAGCGCATTTAGTAAAACTTGATCGTAGCAATACTCGCCATTACATAGTTTGGGGTCGCTATCATGATCGATAACGACGTGTTCGATATTCTGGCAAACACCTTTACAGCCGCTGTCATTGTCGAGCCACTCGAGCTGGACCCCCGCATGATTTAACACATCGATGACACTGTCTTGGGCTTTTTCTCGGCGCGAATCATAATTAACACGATCCATTCTAGAAAACATGCATGGTAAAGATACTGCGGTGGCAGTACCGCATGAGTGCGTGTCTTTAAACACGACTAAGCCCTGATCTTGAGTGTGTACATTGGTAGGCTTATCGTAACCATAATAAGAATAATTAGCTGCTCGGGCAGTTTCCCCTACTACTAAAACAACTAAATTTGGCTTGGTTTTATCTGTGGTGTTTTTAGCATCTAAGCCTATCTGCTTGTACACAAGCGGCTCTTGTAGGTAGTTAACTTTTATATATTTAACTGTTGAGCCAATAAAATAAGTTGGAATGATATAACGCTTCATAATGTCGTTATTACGTCCAAATGCGACATAGTTTTGATAATAAAACATCGCAATGACCACTATGCCCGCCAGCATAGACAACATAAATATCACCTTATGCAACAGTTCTTTCGTTATAGGCTTGTACTGAATATTGGCTTTATAGATAAACAGTGAAGGGATCACGCCTGTTACGACAAAATTAACGACCGATGCCCAATTAAGGTAGGTAGCGGCTTCAGATTGGTTAGTCTGAAATGTATTTTCAATCATGCCATAGTCAAACACCACGCCGTATTGAAATGCTGCAAAAAATACACTCGATGACATTAAAGTCAGAATAATAAAAAACGGCTTAGCCAGATACTTTACGCTAAAGATGCTAAATAAAAATGATAGAGCAAAAAACAGAAATAAAGGCATACTGGCAATAAATGCCATATTAGCATCTGCTTGTTTGTCTACGCCCTGTTTAATAATTTGAAAAAGAGGAATATTGAACACGCATACGTAGTAAATCGAAAGTATGGCAGTGAATTGAATACTATTTAAATTTTTAAGACGTGCTAGCACCTAGTTTACTCACTTAAATTTTTTGAATGCTGAGGGCTTTCCTTGCCTGGAGCCTGTTGTCGACAGATATCCTCTATACTAGCAGCTGAGGCATATCACTCAAAGCGTACAAGACAAATATATGATACATTTTCGCAAAAAACGTATCATTTGTAACAGCAAAAGAAACTAATGACTAGTAGACAGGTTTTGATTGGGTAAGTTCGACTGGGGATCAAGCTTATTTATACCCAAGCCACCTGAAGATGCAGGGTTCAGTGGGAATTTAATGCGCTTTAAGCAAGGCGTTGATTGCAGTTAATGGTTGTTGCCTTAGCAAGATCAATAACGCAGCAGAAAGTGCATTAAAACCCATCGAAGAAGGCTTTGCGCAAGCCCACTTCGTTGTTGCACTAGATTAAAAGGGAGTTACCATTCCTACGCTAATACGCCTAGAATTGAACTCGCGCAAGGCCTCTGAAATGAGCATGTTCAAGTCGTTTGGGTATAGTAAAAGATAATTAGCATGTGGTAACGCGCGAAGGTGTAATTGATTATGACCCGCTCGCGAGTCATATTTGTATAGCCACTAATACAGCTAAACTTATTGTCTAGAATTCTCGGTTAATTCTTTCTAAAAAATGTAATAACTGAGCGCGCTCGGTAGCATCAAACTTAGCCGTTAAGTCTTGAGTAAGCTGTATGTGAAGTTTATCGTGCTCTTCGAACATTTCGCGTCCACTTTCAGTCAGCTCAACTAATATTGAGCGTCGGTCATTTGCATGTGGGACTCGAATAACTAGGCCAGCATCAACCATTTTATCGATTTGAACAGTTAATGTCCCAGTGGTAATACCAATCTTTTGTGCGAGTTCTTTCATTCGCATTGGACCATTTAAGCCCAAAATTTCAACCGTGTGAACTTGAGGTAAACTAAAGCCTTTATCTTTGACTACAGCCATTTCCCAAGATGATAACTTCTCGTAAAATTCGATCATGGCATGATTTAAATTATCATCTTGGTTATTCATATAATTAGTTCCTAATAATTAGGCGCTTATTGTGCCTGAGTCAGCGGATTAACTTCAATAGTGATATGGGATAAACGCTCGAAATCTGACAGCTTTTGCCTAAAATAACCGACGTTGTTATTGCAGTCACAATGTATGACCATACTCGCTGCATAATGGTCGGCGCTGATTTTCCAAATATGCAAATCGACAACCTGAGCCTGCTCTTGCTCAAGGGTGTGTTTTATCTGTTCGATATACGTCTGTTCAATACTCGCGTCCAACAAAATGGGACCAGTTTGCTTTAATAACCCCCAAGCCCAACGGCTAATGATGATGGCGCCAACAATCCCCATTAATGGGTCGAGCCAATTCAATCCAAAGTACTTACCCATTAACAAGGCAACAATCGCAAGTAGTGACGTTAACGCATCAGCAAGTACATGAAAATATGCTGCTCGTAAATTATGGTCATGACTTGGGTTATGCTTCACTTCACTTTTATCATGAGTGTGTTCATGCTGATCACCTGCGTCATCGCTAGTGTCATGATGATGACTGTGAGCAAGACCGTGAGCATGGCTGTGGCTGTGAGCATGGCTGTGGCTGTGAGCATGGCCGTGATGGTCTTTTAATAAAAACACACTTACGATATTCACTATTAGTCCGATCACTGCAACTAAAATGGCTTGGTTAAAAAATATTTCATGAGGGTTAAATAGTCGCACACCAGACTCAACCAGCATAACAAGCGCCACGAGACCTAGCGCTATTGCACTGGTGTAGCCGCCCAGTACGCTCACCTTACCTGTCCCGTATGAAAACTCTGCTGAATTAGCATGTTTGCGGGCATATCGATAAGCAAATAAGGTGATCATGAACGCTGCAGCATGCGTCCCCATATGCCAACCATCAGCAAGCAAGGCCATAGAGCCGTATAGGGTGCCGGCAATAATCTCAGCTAACATTGTCACTATCGTTAGCACTAGAACATAGGCAGTATTGCGCTCCCCTGCACTATTGTGGGTAGAAAAACCCTGCTTATGAGGACAATTAATGACTGTCTGCTTAACGTTTCCCATAACAACCCTCTACCTTTTACTTTGTTGACGACCTCAAGCTTGTTCGCTGAGCTTATACTTTTGTTTAAATGTGTATTTTGCTGCCCTACCGGCTTCAATTATGTATAAACATGCATAGCTATCATGATAAGTCCTCATGCACAGACAGTATAAATAGACATCATGCATAGTCATTATGCTTACGCACCCGTTTAGACTGACCGCTGTACCTCATCAGCACATAATAGTCTTAGGGCCATATCACATGACCTACTAACTACTAACTACTAACTACTAACTACTAACTACTAACTACTAACTACTAACTATAAGTCTTCGAAGTATTTAGACCTTCACCCACTTTGTCTGCCGATTATTTTGATCGCCAATTAATTTGATTGATAAGTATTTTGACAACCATCTACCTTGACCTTCAACTAGTTCGGCAACCAACTAGTTCGACAATCAATTAGCTCGATAATCAACTAGTTCGGCAATCGACTATTTTGACACTCAAACTAAACTTACGCCTTTAGATCCCAAAATACAATAAAAAAAGCCAGCATGTGATCAGCTTCAGACTCTTCCCTCAAGCCTCGCCTTTATGGAACTTGCTCGACTAACAACAAAAGCTCTGGCCGATAAATTATCAACACATTTGTAATCCATTAACCTATCTCGTTTCAAGCTGGCTATAAAAAGTAATATTCCATCCCGCTATGGGGTTGAATTCAAGTTTTGTTCACACCGTTGAGAATGGTTTTATTGTCATTTAATAAAAATATTATTTTTTAACCCTTTTTATAAACCAGCCCGTTTATAGATGTATTAGACACACAACACCTATTCTTTTGGAGAATGTATGACCTTACTGACTACCTTAAACCAACGCTTTGGCCGTACTCTTTTAGCCTCATCTTTAGTTTTTGCTACTTTTTCATTTAATGCCAGTGCAACCAGCCCAACTCATCCATCTGGAGTCAATCAAAATATGATCAGTGCACAGATTTATAGCGCCAGTGATTACAGCAATCCTGACACAGGGGCTACCAGTGAAACTAAAATGTATCCTAAGCCAGCAACTGGCCAAGAGCAGCATATTTTGACATTACCAAAGCTAGATAATGAAGCTGACTACAGGGTGGAGATTGAAATTGGCCAAACCCAAATGGTTGATTGTAATCAACATCGTTTAGTGGGTGAATTGAAACAGCATACAGTGAAAGGGTGGGGATATAGCTACTATCAAGTTGATAAGATCTCTGAAGGCCCAAGCACTATGATGGCCTGCTTTGAGCAAGCAAAAACCGAGAAGTTCTTAAAGATCAATGCTGACTTAATGGTTAAATACGATAGCCGTTTACCGAAAGTATTTTATCTACCAGAAAATACCCAGGTACGTTACCGTGTTTGGAAGGTAGAGTCTCAGTTTAACTACTCAGGTAATACCAAGTAATTTCTGTTTTAAGGCTTATTCCAACGCTGAAAACAAAAAAGCTACCAATTTGGTAGCTTTTTTAATATTTCAGAACCAATTACGCTTTTAATGCACCAATGGCTTCTTTACATAAAGCGGTGATCCGCTCCCAGTCGCCTTGCTCCATCGCATCCGTTGGCGCAATCCAGCTGCCACCGATACAATCGACATTTTTAAGTGCTAAATAGTCTTTATAACTACTTGGCGTAATGCCACCCGTTGGGCAGAAACGAATGTCGGCTAATGGGCCTGAAAAGGCTTTAAGTGCATTCACACCGCCAGAAGCTTCAGCTGGGAAAAACTTAAAGTTTGTATAACCCAGTGCCATGCCTTTCATCACTTCAGAGATACTAGCAACCCCAGGGATCAATGGTGTTGTCCCTTCCATTGCAGCTTCTAACAGTTCAGTTGTCGCACCTGGTGTAATCACAAACTGTGCGCCTGCATTAACCGCTTGCTCAAGCTGCGCCTTATTTAGAATAGTACCAGCACCCACTAATGCTTCTGGAACTTCTTGTGCAATTTTAGTGATCGCTTCTAACGCACAGTCAGTGCGTAGAGTGACTTCAAGCACAGAAATACCACCGGCAACAAGCGCCTTCGCTAACGGTACGGCATGTTCAATCTTATTGATCACCATGACAGGAACAATAGGGCTGCGTTTAAAAATATCTTGTGGCTGTATTGACCAGTTATTCTCAAGCATTGCGTTACTCTTCCTTAAACATTAATAGTTTTCATCAATTGCACTCGTGCAACGAGCACCAGTTTCGGGGCTACTTAAATTTGAACGAAGGGCACCGAATAACTCTCGTCCCATACCGTAGCTGCTCTTATGAAGGTCAACTTTTTCAGCCGTTCTGGCGTTAAGTTCAGCCTCATCAACGAGTAGGGTTAGCTCTCCCGTTGTGGCGTTTACTCGAACTAAATCACCGTTATGGATCTTAGCAATTAAACCACCGTCTAACGCTTCTGGCGTTAAGTGGATAGCTGCAGGTACTTTACCTGATGCGCCTGACATACGACCGTCAGTTAACAACGCAACTTTAAACCCTCGATCTTGAAGCGTTCCTAAGATTGGCGTGAGCTTATGCAGTTCAGGCATACCAATCGCTTTAGGACCCTGGCCTTTAACGACAACTACGCAATCTTTATCTAAGTTGCCGGCTTTAAAGATGGCTTCAAGTTTGTTTTGATCGTCAATAACGACAGCTGGCGCTTCAACAATTCGGTGTTGTTCTTGTACTGCAGAGACTTTAATCACCGCGCGGCCAAGGTTACCTTTAAGCAGTTTAAGGCCACCATTATTTTGAAAAGGCTTATCTAGGCTCGTTAGCACTTCATCATCTAAGCTTGTTTGTTGGCCATCGACCCAAGTTAACTCGCCATCACGAACCTGCGGCTCTTGGGTGTAACGCTTAAGACCAAAGCCTGCCACAGTATCGACATCTTCATGTAGCAAACCGCCCTCTAACAGTTCTTTAATCAAGAACGCCATACCACCCGCTGCGTGGAAATGGTTGATGTCAGCGTGACCATTGGGGTAAACACGTGCAAGAAGTGGAACGGCATCTGAAAGCTCTGAGAAATCATCCCAGTTTACGATGATGCCAGCTGCGCGCGCTGCAGCAACGATATGCATGGTAAGGTTAGTTGAGCCACCCGTAGCTAATAACGCCACAATACCGTTAACGACTGATTTCTCAGAAACCACTTTACCGATAGGCGTGTACTGGGTCCCCATTTCGGTTAAACGACATACCTGCTTAGCAGCCGTTTTGCTTAAGACTTCGCGTAGTGGATCATCTGGATTAACGAAAGATGAACCTGGTAGCTGCAGCCCCATAACCTCAAGCATTAATTGGTTACTATTAGCAGTACCATAGAAAGTACAGGTACCTGCGCTATGGTATGACTTAGATTCTGCATCTAAAAGTGCAGCTCTGTCGACTTCACCTTGGGTGTATTGCTGACGAATACGCGCTTTTTCTTTGTTTGGGATCCCTGACTTCATTGGGCCTGCTGGCACAAATAGCATTGGCAAATGACCAAAGCTCAGTGCGCCAATTAATAGACCTGGCACAATCTTGTCACAAATACCCAGCAACAATGCTCCATCGAACATATTGTGAGATAAGCCCACAGCGGTGCCCATGGCAATCACTTCACGGCTTAGCAAACTCAGTTCCATACCCGGTTGGCCCTGTGTAACGCCGTCACACATAGCAGGCACGCCGCCAGCGACTTGAGCAACACTGCCCACTTCATTACATGCTTGTTTCAACAAGTCAGGATACGCAGCATAAGGTTGGTGCGCTGACAACATGTCGTTGTAAGAAGTGATGATACCGATATTAGCCTTGTTCAATTGCTTGATAGCTGACTTATCGGCAGGGTTACATGCAGCAAAACCGTGCGCCAAGTTACCACAACTTAACGCACTGCGGTGGACACCTTTATTTTTAGCATCATCGAGCGCCGCTAGGTATTTAGCGCGAGAATCTTTGCTTCGTTCAATAATTCTGTCTGTAACAGATTGTACAACGCTGTGCATAATTACTCCTTTAAGCGCTCCAGTAAACATCAACAGGCGTTTTATGCTGATCGAGTACGGCTCTAATCGGCATTTCACGACTGTCATCGCTTGCTAGTGCTTGTCGGTAAACATCTAATTTTTGCTCACCAACGATATGTAAATAAATTTGACGACTCGCTAAAATGGCAGACTTCGACAACGAGATCCTTGAATGAGGTGCATTGCCCGGCTTAACGGCAACACATAAGTCAGTTGTCGTTAATGCGTTGTCAAGTTCTGCTTTTGCGGCACAAGGAAACCAAGAGCAGGTATGGCCGTCATTACCCATGCCTAATACAACAACATCGAATGGCTTAGGGAAACTACCAAGCTGCTCAATCGCCATGGCGCAGCCTTCTTCTGGCGAAGAATACATATTTTTCAAGCCACGAAATTTCGCATTCGCGGCTCTATTTTTTAGTAAATTATTGCGAACAAGGCGCTCGTTTGAATCACCATGTTCGGCACTCACCCAGCGCTCGTCAGCTAGAGTGATGTAAACATCACTCCAATCAATACCTTTCTTGCTGAGCAATTCAAATAACTTAAGCGGAGTTGAACCACCAGAGACAATAAGACTCGCTTTGCCTCGAGCATCAACAGCTTCTTGCAATTGATTAGCAATGCGTTCAGCCAGCTGCGCTTCGAGTGCTTCTTTATTGTCAAATGATTTGAAAACAGTTTCTTGAATCATTGGTTCTCCCTTACTCGTCCCAAGAACGGCCATCTTTAGTGATAAGCGCGACCGATGCCACCGGTCCCCATGTTCCAGCAGGATAAGGCTTTGGTTTTTCGTCAGTCTCTTCCCATGCTTGAATGATGCCGTCGACCCAGCTCCAGGCCTGCTCAACTTCATCACGGCGCACAAATAATGCCTGATTACCTAACATCGCTTCGAGTAATAAACGTTCATATGCATCAGCAATGCGTTCATTTTTAAAGGTTTCAGAGAAACTTAAATCTAACTTGGTGGTTTGCAAACGTTGCTTTTCACCTAGGCCAGGCACCTTATTCAACATCTGAATTTCAACCCCTTCATGAGGCTGCAATCGAATAGTAAGCTTGTTGGGTGGTAGGTTACGGTAATTAGAGCTGTAAAGGTTGTGGGGTGGATTTTTAAAGTACACCACAATTTCAGAGCTCTTAAATGGCATGCGCTTGCCACTACGCAAGTAAAATGGCACGCCTGCCCAACGCCAGTTATCAATATCCACGCGAAGTGCAACAAAGGTTTCAGCATTAGACTGAACATTTGCGCCCTCTTCTTCTAAGTAACCAGGTACTGGCGCGCCTTTTAGGAAGCCTGAGCTATATTGGCCCCGAACCGTGTTCTCATAAATGTTGTCAGCGTTAATTGGACGCAGTGACTTAAGTACTTTTACTTTTTCATCACGGATGTTATCAGCATCTAAGTTAACTGGCGGGTCCATTGCAACAAGCGTCAACACCTGTAATAAATGGTTTTGGATCATGTCGCGCATCTGACCGGCTTTGTCGAAATACCCCCAACGACCTTCGATACCCACTTCTTCAGCAACAGTGAGTTGCACATGGTCGATAGTACGGTTATCCCACTTAGAGGCAAACAAAGAGTTAGCAAAGCGAAGTGCAAGTAAATTCTGTACCGTTTCTTTACCTAGGTAATGGTCGATACGATAAACTTGGTTTTCTTCGAAGTAAGCAGAGACTTGGTCGTTAATGATGCGAGAACTTGCTAGATCGGAGCCGATTGGCTTTTCTAAAACAACACGAGAGTCTGGGAAGATAAGATTTTGTTCATGGAGGCAACGACAAATATCGCCGAAGATGGCTGGCGGTGTTGCGAAGTAACTCACCATGACGCGCTTCTCAGGCTCTAAAATATCATGGAATGCTTGGTAACCATCAGCAACCGTGAAGTTAGTGCCGATATAGTGACAACGGTTCAAGAAACGATTCACTGTTTCTTCACAGAGTTCGTCTTTAACAAATGTCTTTAATGCGGTGATGACTAACTCGCGATACTCTTCCTGACTGAAGTCATCTTTTGCAACGCCGAGGATCTTCGTATCGACATTCAGTAAGTTTGCTTTATCAAGCTGGTATAAAGAAGGAAGTAACTTACGCTTAGCAAGATCCCCCTTGGTACCAAATAGAACAAAATCACAAGCTTTGGCTTTTGGTGTCGTTATGCCCATAGCTTCAAAATCTCCTTTTGACACTGTGCCCCACCATTTTTGATGAGAATTCACACGTTTGTTGTAATATAACAACACAAAAAAGTAATTGCATCTAAATTCTATAATAAACTTCAAGTTAGCATATTAGGTATGTTAGCCCATAATCTGATATGCTTTTGTGATAAAATTACTAAAATTTATCGTGTTTGTACCTGTTGTCATTATAAATTAATGTCGGCGTAAACGCTCCGGAAATCACGGTTTAAAAACGACAACTTAAAAGCTTTAACAAAATATAATAAAACTACATTACTATTGAGTGGACGTACGCATATGAATACCCTCGAAAAGGTGCAAAAAAGCCTTACCCATTTTAGTAAATCTGAACGTAAAGTTGCAGAAGTTATTTTGTCTTCGCCACAAACGGCTATTCACTCAAGTATCGCCACTTTGGCTAAAATGGCTGATGTGAGTGAACCTACGGTTAACCGCTTCTGCCGTCGCCTTGATACTAAAGGTTTTCCAGACTTTAAACTCCACCTAGCGCAAAGCCTTGCTAATGGTACTCCTTATGTCAGCCGCCATGTAGAAGAGGACGACAGTCCCGATTCTTATACGACCAAGATATTTGAATCTTCTATGGCCTCTTTAGATACTGCCAGGCAAAGTATCGACACCACTGCGATTAATAAGGCTGTAGATATTCTAACGCAAGCAAAAACTATTTCGTTTTTTGGTCTTGGGGCATCGGCATCCGTTGCTCATGATGCACAAAATAAATTCTTCCGCTTTAATGTTCCGGTCATCAGTTTCGACGATGTTCTAATGCAGCGCATGAGCTGTATAAACAGTAATGAAGGCGATGTAGTGGTGCTTATCTCGCACACAGGCCGTACAAAGTCGCTTATCGACATCGCTAAACTAGCTCGCGAAAACGGTGCTGCAGTTATCGGTATTACTGCCCGTAACTCACCGTTATCAACGGTTTGTACACTTCCAGTAACAATGGAAGTGCCTGAAGATACAGATATGTACTTACCTATGGCTTCTCGTTTGGCACAATTAGTTATAATAGATGTGCTAGCAACAGGATTTACCCTCAGAAGAGGCCCTCGTTTCCGTGAAAACTTGAAGCGAGTAAAGGAAGTGTTAAAAGAATCAAGAATAGACAAAGATCCAGTTCTGTAACTGACTTTCTACATAATTTGCGGCAATTTAACCTAAGTTAAATTGCCGATTTCTAAATTATTGTTGCAACAGGTCACAAAATTAAAAACTTGAGTTAGATCATTTTGTTCGTAATTTTACTACATTAACGGGTATTGTCTGGTAATATAGAATCAGAATTTTTTAAAACTTAACGGAGTATGTCATGTTCCGCAGAACCAAAATTGTAACAACTTTGGGTCCAGCCACCGACCGTGATGACAACTTACGCCGCATTATTGCTGCTGGCGCTAACGTTGTTCGCTTAAACTTCTCTCACGGTGCACCAGAAGATCATAAAAAACGCGCAAACGATACACGAGCTATTGCAAAAGAGCTCGGCGTTCATGTTGCGGTTTTAGGCGATCTTCAAGGTCCAAAAATTCGTATTTCAACTTTCAAAGACAACCAAAAGGTTATGTTAGAGCTTGGTCAAGCTTATACTCTTGATGGCGATCTTGGTAAAGGCGAAGGTGACGAGACACAAGTCGGTATCGATTATAAAGAGTTACCGCAAGACGTGAGTCTTGGTGACATCTTAATGCTTGATGACGGCCGAGTTCAGTTGCGCGTTGAAAAAGTTGAAGGTAACAAGGTTCATACTATCGTTACCGTCGCAGGTCCTTTATCTAATAATAAAGGTATCAACAAGCAAGGCGGTGGCTTATCGGCCGCAGCCCTTACTGAAAAAGATAAGCTAGACATCGTTACTGCCGCAGAGATTGGTGTTGATTACCTTGCGGTATCGTTCCCAAGAAGTGGAGCAGACCTAAACTACGCACGTGATCTAGCACGTAAAGCTGGTAGCAACGCGCTTATCGTTTCTAAAGTAGAACGTGCTGAAGCCGTAGCCACTGATGAAGCTATGGATGATGTAATTATTGCATCTGATGCAGTGATGGTTGCACGTGGTGACTTAGGTGTTGAAATTGGCGACCCTGCTCTTGTAGCAGTTCAAAAGCGTCTAATCAGCCGCTCACGTCAACTGAACAAGCCTGTCATCACCGCAACTCAGATGATGGAGTCAATGATCTCTAGCCCTATGCCAACTCGCGCTGAGGTTATGGACGTTGCGAACGCAGTACTTGATGGTACAGATGCTGTTATGCTCAGTGCTGAAACCGCTGCTGGTGACTTCCCAGAAGAAACCGTAAAAGCAATGGCAGAGGTATGTTTAGGTGCTGAATCACATCCTAGTGTGCAGGTTTCTAAGCACAGACTTGATCAGCAGTTTACTACCATCGAAGAAACTGTTGCGCTATCAACTATGTATGCTGCTAACCACCTTGAAGGTATTAAAGCGATTATCGCTTTAACTGAATCTGGTGCGACGCCGCAAATGATGTCTCGCATCAGCTCTGCGCTACCTATCTTTGCATTATCACGTCACGAATCAACACTCGCTAAAATGGCACTTTTCCGTGGTGTTCAGCCTGTGTACTTTGATTCAACTGCACACGCGCCAGAAACTGTTGCACAAAAAGCACTAGAGACACTTTCTCAAGCGGGTTACCTAGTAAAAGGTGACATGGCGATGATGACTAAGGGTGACGCAATGGAAACTGTGGGTGGCACTAACACTAGCAAGGTTGTTGTTGTAGGTTAAAGCCCTCTTCTATTCTGACATGCCGCTCTAAGGTATGGACGCAATAAATAAAAAGCTACTATTTGTTAATAGTAGCTTTTTTTATTCCTCTCAAAGTAAAACCATTGAATAATCAATCTTTAGCTGTAGGATAGCGGATAAATCTCAGCTGATTATTTATACTGGTGAAATAAGCTCTAGAAAGTTATCGGTCAAGACAAGGCGATGAATGCTAGTGCCTAGCTGTTTTTTCAAGTTAAACCTCAGCTTCAGCCGCTTTATCGATATTAGCTATCGGCTATCGGCTATCGATAGCAAATCACAGGTAGCAAATCACAGGTAGCAAATCACAGATAGTAAGCCAACAAGGAATAAGTTGAATAATGAAATGGAAATTACTGGTTATCTCATGTGTCGCGATAAGCATCATCGGCGGCTATTATGTTTATAGCCGTGATAGCAGCGAGAAAAAACTGGCACAAAATATTAGCCCAACAATTTACACACCGGTGAGCATTAATGAAATAACTGTTCAGCAGCAAACGATTAAAGCCCCCCTTTCGAATAAAACCTTTCAAAAAACTAAGCTACAGCAACTTTCTTCTGCGCACGCTCAATGCCAAAGACGATTCCACAACTTTAGTGAGCAAGTTACTGATGTCCACAGTGGGATAATTGCAGCACTAGAACAAGAGTTGAGGCAAGGTAAAACTGAACGCGAACTGCTTTCCTTTCAGAGTCAATACCAAACATTCTACGATAGTTATCAGGACTTGCTAATTGAAGCTAAAATCAATATCGAAAACAACAAGTACTCTATCACTCGAGCTAGCTCCATTTTAAAAGACTGGAGTGGAATGTCGGTCATTGAAGGGGTTAATGTCGATACTATTGATGTGTTGGTTACAGCGCTAAAGCCATTAGAGAATGAACAACATGGGCTGGGTATGTCGATATCCTTAGCGCAAGATATAAACAAAGCAGATATCTATGCCCTACTTGATAATAACGACAATTTTACGACCTATTTAGCATCTCCGCTTTCTATTCGCGACAGTCCAGTTTTATCACCATCAATTCTATTTATCTTAACTGCTGAATACCTTAACCTAGAAGAATATAAGCAAGTAGTGACCTTGCAATCATTTACTGTCAACGAAGTCGCGGTGGCATTAAAAAATAATATGGCGACCGAATACTTATTTCCGTTGCTTGAGCAAACACAATCATTAACTGACTTTCCTATTTTTGCTCAAGGGCAATTCGATACCTATGAAAATCTAGCTGATATTGCAGTCGCTAATTTTAATGTTGATGCATTAGCGTTACTCAACAAATACGGTGTTAAACCGATTAATGAGCCAGGCATATTAACAGCAATGGACATAGCCATATTGAATTTGCCCCGTAGTGATGCTGAGTACATTAAACTCAAATCCGATGCAAATAAAATGCTCGACACGCTGAGTTACCTGAAAGTTCAAGGTTATAAAGCCCACGGTAGTATTAGCCTGAACGGCACAGGCATAAGCTTTAGCCCGCCGCCCAAAGGTTTCTTTCATAGCGACATGGTTTCTAATGCTAAGTTAAAATCGCTTCTTAATAGCATCCCCCTCATAGATAAAAGCTTTAATGTAAAACAGCGTGAGGTAGATGACTCCGTTATCTCGCTTGCCATTGTTGAAGCAAAAAATAAACAAATGACAATGAAGCGAAAGTCAGAGCAATGCGCATCAGTAAAGCAGCAGTTACTTGCTGAACAAAGTTTTGAAGGAAGGGATAGGGCCTATGACATCATTGATGAGATAAAGAAGGATCCCGAGCACATAAAAGAACGACTACATGAAATTGATCCTGTACTTGTCGGTATTTGGCAAGAGCTTGAACTTAACTATAAACGTGCGCCATTAAATTCAGACTCTAGTGATAGGTTCAAACGTTTATTAGCAGACGGAAAAACAGAGCAAGCGCTTGAATACAATGAGCAAACCCCACTGACACAATCACAAACAGATGCCCTATTTCATTATATGCTTCATGTCGATATCGAATTCCTGTCAGCATGGAATGTAAGAATTTCTCCTAAAATGCCATCAAATTTACTCTCACTCAAAGCTCTTCCAATTGAGAAATGGCAAGACTTATTACATCAAGGTTTTGATTTTTCGATAATAGACCAATCAGGAAATGATGTATTTATGGCTGCGGCTTTACACTCACCACAAGCTATCCAATTTTTAGTCGACAACAATTTTAAATTAAATTCAGATAAATATGGATTAGATGCCCTCGACTTACTATTAGAGCTTAGCTCTGAAAATGGTCAGTTACACGAGAGTTTGCCAAAACTTATCTCGCTCTACCCAAAATTTCGTGCCAGTCATTACGCTAGGGTAGCAAGAATAAAGAAATTCTTGCCAGAAGAGTATCAACAACTCATCACGATAGATAACGCCCTTACCCCGATAGCAGGCACAGAGTTAAATACGTTTAGAAGCCGATATTTTTAATAAGAGAGGAATTTAGACCTCAACAGGAAATAGAAAAAAATACGGTTAATAGCGGTGAAATAGAGCGCGTTCAATTATTACCAATCAAAAAGCACACAGCCTTTTTTAAAAGACAAAAATGCCGCCTTACTAAGTACTCGTTTACGTACATAGTAAGGCGGCATTTTATTAGGCAGCTCATTAACAATAAATGCTAGTGCTAACCGAATACATCAACATTCAACTCTCAACTCTCAACTAAAGAGTCTCAACTAAAGAGTCTCAACTAAAGAGTCTCAAAGTCATCCACGTTGATTGCCGCTAAGCGTAACTCATTCGCCTTAACTAATTGTTGATGTTCATCAGAACTAATCAAGGAGATCTCGAGCGCCGAGTCAAATAAGGCAATAGGTTGTAGTTTTGCAGGTAAACTGCCATCCCTTTGTGCTTGCTTAAGTTTCTTATACAGAGCTTTGCATGAATGCTTGGCAATAAATGCTTTCTCAACTTCTGCAATACCGCCAGTGTCACCATCAAAATCTGGACACAAGAAGGTTAACCGCTCACGCGCAGGACAAGGTTTACTCATCGAGTTAACCAGATCGATTGATAGCTTATCGCTTGCGTTTTTAAAGCGATTTCCAAGCGGAAAGATTAACGCGCGCAGTAATAGGGCTACACCACGGTTAGGGAAGTTACGGATCGCTTCATCTAATGCTTTTGCTGCTAAGTGCAAACGCGTTGCCATAACATGGCGAACTGCAGGTAAATCATCAAACTGACGACCATTATCTTCAAATAACTTTAAGGTTGCAGAACCAAGATATAGCTGGCTTAATACGTCACCCATTCGGGCACTAAGCATTTCTTTACGTTTTAAATCGCCGCCTAAAATAAGCATAGAAACGTCAGTCATCAGGGCTAAGCCTGCTGATAAACGGTTCATATCTTTATAATACTGCTTTGTTTCACCACTTACGGGTGATTGAGAAAGGCGACTACCCGTTAGCGCATTAGCAAATGCACTGAAAGCATTACGGATCGCATAACCGATGTGGCCTAATAGTAGATCGTCGAAACGCTCAAGACCTTCATTGGTATCTTCCATGCCAGCGGCTTCCATCTCTGCCAACACGTATGGATGACAACGTGTTGCGCCTTGACCGAAGATCATCAAGCTTCTGGTTAAAATATTGGCCCCTTCTACCGTAATAGAGATAGGGAGCGCCATGTAACCGTAGCCTAAATAATTCTTAGGACCAAGCTGGATCCCTTTACCTGATTGAATATCCATCGCATCATCAATGACCTTACGTCCAAGTTCAGTCATGTGATATTTTGCAATCGCCGTGACCACAGAAGGCTTAACTTTTAAGTCAATGCCCGTTGTGGTTAAACGCCTTGCTGCTTCAAGCTGATAAGTATTGGCAATAATCCGTGCTAACGCCTCTTGTACCCCTTCAAAATGGCCGATTTCGATACCAAATTGCTGACGAACAAAACTGTATGCTGTTGTCGTCTTGGTTGCCATATGACCTGATGCTGTTGAGAGCGCAGGTAATGAGATCCCGCGGCCAGCCGATAAGCATTCAACCAACATTCTCCAGCCACGACCCGCATATTGAGGACCACCAATAATCCAATCCAGTGGAATAAACACATCTTCACCACTGGTGGTGCCATTCATAAACGCCATATTTAATGGGTTGTGGCGGCGACCAATTTCAACACCAGCATGATCGGTTGGGATCAGAGCGCAGGTTATACCAATCTCTTTTGTCTCGCCAAGCAGACCATCAGGATCATACATTTGAAATGCAAGCCCCAATACATCAGCAACTGGCGCTAGCGTAATATAGCGCTTATTCCAGTTAAGTTTTAAGCCTAGTGTTTCTTCACCATTAAACTGTTGGCGACACACAATGCCAGAGTCTGGAATGGCGCCTGCATCACTGCCCGCTTCTGGGCCCGTTAATGCAAAACAAGGAATAGCACGGCCATCAGCTAGTTGCGGTAGCCAAAAATCTTTTTGCTCACTGGTGCCATAATGGGTTAATAGTTCTCCCGGACCGAGTGAGTTAGGAACCATAACCGTTACTGCAGCACTCACACTGCGACTGGCTATTTTGCTGACGATTGTAGAGTTGGCGTAAGCTGAAAACGCCTTACCGCCATACTTTTTTGGGATGATCAGCGCAAAGAAACCTTCTTTCTTGAAGTAGTCCCATAGCTCTGGTGGCAGATCTTTTCTTTCATTAACGATGTTGTAATCGTCAATCATGGTTAACGCTGTCATTACCTGATTGTCGATAAAGTCCTGCTCTTCAGAGCTCAGTGTCGGCTTACCGTAGCTATGCAGAACTTGCCAGTTAGGTTTGCCTTTAAATAGCTCCCCTTCCCACCATACATCGCCTGCTTCCATCGCTTCTTTTTCTGTATTAGAAAGCGGTGGTAGTACTTTTTTAAAAAAGCTAAATACAGGACGAGTTACTAACTGTATCCTGATATTTTTAACACTGAATACAACAACTATTGCGCCAATCAATAGTATTAATAATGTCGTAGCCATAATTTTTACATTACATCCTTAGTAAGTGGGACCGATACCCCGGCAGATAAATACGGAATAACTTTTCTAATAACTGCTTCTATATCATTGTGCTCCCCAAAATCAGCTTCTGCAATTTCTGTTAACGCATCGGCTGAGGCCATGGTGAAAACAACCGTACCTAAGGTAAAGTGTAATCGCCAAAACATCTCTGCGGGAGGAATATGAGGGGCGCTCTCAGCCACGGCTTTAACAAACAGCCCTAGATACTCGCCGTAATGCGTAGTAATGAACCAACGAAGGTGTCCCTGACTCTCAATGTAACCACGACCCAACAACTGAAGAAATGTGGTGGTACCTTCGTTTCTCAGCGCATTAAGATCGAGAAGTGGTGCAACTAACGTTGAAAAAATATCATCCAATGATGCATTCGCATTATTTTTACGAACCAAAACAATAGCGTCTGCTGCTGCAGGCATAAATACATCGAGGTAACGTGCTAATACCGCTCTGATCAGCTCTTTTTTTGAGCCAAAATGATAATTAACAGATGCAAGGTTTACTTCAGCTTTGCTTGTAATTAGTCTTAGCGAGGTTTCTGAAAATCCTCTTTCTGCAAATAATTTTTCCGCTGCATCCAGTATTCTTGTTTTCGTATCGGAGCGATTTGCCATTCCGTTGCCTTTTTCTATTTTAAACACTCGTTTAAATTAAACATTCGCTTGCTTATTGTCAAACGAAATCCCCTTAATCGTAAAAACAGACTGCTTATTGAATTGGTAATTCTGTTCCTCTGTTAATTGGCAACAAAATAAGAAAATAAACAACACAAAAACAACAAGGGATTTCAACGATGGTTATGACCTTAGCGAAAGCTTCAAAGGTATCGATGTAATCAAAGTTTTCTAAGTTTTCTAAGTTTTCTAAGTTTTCT
The DNA here is from genome assembly GCF_052977325.1 of Shewanella sp. 0m-6. Taxonomy (NCBI): domain Bacteria; kingdom Pseudomonadati; phylum Pseudomonadota; class Gammaproteobacteria; order Alteromonadales; family Shewanellaceae; genus Shewanella; species Shewanella sp. 0m-6. The sequence continues at coordinate 6,072 of NZ_JBRIMD010000024.1, read as the reverse complement.
AAGTTTTCTGCATTGATAGCATTAACTCTAAGCACCGCAGCCTATAACAACACAGACAGTAATACCGCACCGATATAAGTCGATAAGAGTGCAGAAGCGAGAGCCAAACTGAACACCATGCTAGAAATGGGTCAGAGTAAGCCATGGCCAAAAGCGTTGGCAGCTGTTACTGGTATTCAAGAAATGGACCCCAAGGCGGTACTCGATTACTTTGCCCCACTGCAAACCTGGCTAGATGAGCAAAATACTATCGCTAACCGTCAATGTGGTTGCTAATGATTAATTAGATTTTTAAAAGCACGACAAAGTATTAGATCACGATCAATAAAAACCATTTTATCTCACATCAAAATGGCTTTTTTCTCGAGAAAGTGAATCAATGCTAGCGGATATTAACCCCTTTATGATTAGCCTCTTTGGTTTCAATTCGTTGCTGTTCAGATTTAGCCAGCATCACATAAAGCGCTCCTGTACCACCATGATGGTTTTGGGCTGTGTGAAATGCTAATACCTCATCAATCTGCGCAAGCCAAGCCACAACAAAAGACTTAGTCAAAGCGGGGATAGGTTTGGTGTTAACCCCTTTACCATGGATCACGATAATGCTGCGCTCACCACGATCCCTGCTGTGCTGCAATTGCAGGTATAACACTTCCCTCGCCTGTTTTACCTTTAGCTGTTGCAGCTCAATCTCGCGTTTAATCGGGTAACCTCCCCGACTTAAGCGTTGAAATACGGCTTCTTGAACACCATCTCGTTTAAATTCGACTATAGCGTCCGATGCGATAGGCTCAATCCCATTGATATCTGTGGTTAACTTAGCCAACTGCTCGCTCATTTCAAGCTGTTTACGCCGAGCATCTTGAGCCTGCGTAGATACCTTTTGTTCAACAATTGTCGCATTGGTATTATTTTTAAGTGGCTGAACACCTGTCATCTCTTGAAGAAAAAGATTCATTTCCTCTTCACCCATAAATCCCCCATTTACTGCGTTCACCTAACACACTGACATAGGCTCGTGAAGATGCAGATTTGATTTGCAGTCCAATTCTACACATCTTGTAAAGATCTAGTACTTTAGTTCACAGTAACCATCTATTATAGTGATACTCATTATATTATTATTTCGCCCAAATACATGCTTAAAAAAGTTGCAACAGCACTCACATTTACCTGTACTCTTTACCTTAGTTTCTTCCAAGTCGCCTTAGCAGATGATAACGAAGCACTTAACGCCGTCTATGGGCAATTTAGTGAAGCTTTTAATGAACTTGATGCAAGTATCATGGAGTCTATCTACTCTGAAGATGCCTGCTACATCCCCGAAAGCCAAGATGAAGAAATTACTTTAGGACGCGATAATATTGTTGCCCTTTACCAAACTTTTTTTGGCAAGATTAAGCATAAGAATGCCAAAATTGAAGTCGATTTTAGAGTGATCGAACGTAACATCGAAGGGGCGAGTGCTACAGATGTCGGTTACTATCTGATTCGTTTTCACCCCCCCATTGATAACGAAGAGCCAAGCAGTGAATTTGCAGGTAAGTTTGTTGGAGTATCCAACAAGAAAAGTGACGGTAAGTGGTATTTGACTGTTGATACCAACAACCGCGCCGAAGCTTCGTTTTATTATAATGCCAAGCCAAGTCCAAACCTTTATTATGGTCGCCAATTTCCAGCATTAAGCCAAAACTCAATAACCAATATCAACAACCAACAGTAACCAGTAACTTACAATCAATGACCATGACAAACCTTAATTCAGACACCGATAAACTGTGCCCTTGCTGTTCAGGCAACGTATATCAAGATTGTTGCCAGCCACTTCACCTAAAAACGCAAATTGCACAGAGCCCAGAACAATTAATGCGCTCAAGATTTAGTGCTTTTTATCTAAAGCAATTTGATTATTTAATCGCAACCCACCATGTCGATTATTTAAATGGGCTTACAGTACAAAACCTTGCACAAGAGCCGCTACCTCAATGGTTGGGCTTAGAGATTGCTGCAAGTCAGCAACATGACAGTCAGGGTAAAGTAACCTTTCAGGCTTGGTATCAATTGGATGATGAACTGGATGCCATTCATGAATGCTCAAGCTTTATCAAACAGAATGAGAAATGGTATTACACGCAAGGTGAGCACAAAGATGTGGTCTTTCCGAAACGCAATGACAAGTGTATCTGCCAAAGTGGTAAGAAGTTTAAGCAGTGCTGTGGTAAATAATCCGCTTTAATGAACTGCGGCTGCTTTTTCCAAAAATTGGCCAAACTCAGAGACACGTAACGCAGGGCTATATAAGAACCCTTGAGCCTGATGACACAGGTGTTTAGCGAGAAACTGCTCTTGCTCTTTTGTTTCAACGCCTTCGGCGGTGAGCGAAATATTTAATGCCGATGCCATTGCGATAATCGCACTGACGATTTCACGGCTCTCATGGCTCACCGACAGATCGGATATAAATGAACGGTCAATTTTAAGTTTACTAATCGGAAATTGCTTCAGATAGCGCATAGAGCTATAACCAGTGCCAAAGTCATCTATAGCGAGACCGACGCCTAATTCTGCCAGTTCATGACATAAATTAGTCGCTGAGCGAATATCTTCCATTAACTCTGTTTCGGTGATCTCAAGGATCAGGCTATTCGGTTTTAGCCTATAACGTGTTACCAACTCCCAAACTTGCTCAAATAGTGAGCCACTAAAAAACTGTCTCGCCGATACATTTACGTGCATCGAGATATCTATTTGATGACGTTGCCATAAATTGAGTTGTTTACAAGCCGCTTCTAACACCCAGGAACCTATGTCGTTAATAAGCCCTGTTTGTTCTGCAATATCAATAAAAGCCCCAGGATACAGCACACCTTTCTTTGGGTGGTGCCAACGAATTAATGCTTCAGCGCCGATATAGGATTGTTTCTTTAAGTCTTTCAACGGTTGGTAATAAAGCTCAAATTGTCGACCTTTAATCGCAACGGCAAGGTCTCTTTCTATCTGAGCATCTTCTTTAAAAGCATTCAGCAATGCTGAGTTAAATACCTGTATGGCATTACCTTGCTTTTTTTTCGCATATTGAAGCGCGATATCTGCACACGTTAAAGAGGACAACTGCTGTTCAATTGAGGCTAGTGCAACACGTGCTAACGCGGGTTTGGGCTCTATCTGCTCAATGCCTATGGTAATCGGAGCTTCAAGTTGTTTGTATAATCGTTCTGTTAACTGTTCGATAAGTACTTCATCGAGATCAGTTTCAAATAAAAGACCAAACTCATCACTGCCAATCCGAGCGACATCAGAGATCTGGTTAATCTCAGCAAAATGGCGCATTCGTCTTGCGACTTCGATTAACATGATATCGCCATTAGCGTGACCATAAGTATCGTTAAAGCGCTTAAAGCCTCGAAGATCGATAAGTATTAAATGCCCTGCACGAGCTTTCTTAAGTACTTTGCTAAAATGCGTACGGTTATAAAGACCTGTTAGTCCACAGCGCCAGGCTAAACGGAGCAACTCGGTTTGATGATTGTGCTGTTCAGTGCAGTTTTCTGCATTAACCAATGCAAAATGATTGCCTCTGTCAGAGATAAACCGTTTTACAGAAAAGCGCATCCAGTAAGATGTACCGTCATGGCGCTCAAGACTGACCTCTTCTTCAGAGCTCTCTCCAATACGGGCTTTTTTCAACACAGCATCTGATAACGCGGGATATTGCTTAAAAAAATCTAAAAAATGAATCTTACGTCCCAGAATGCGATCTTTAGGTACCTTGGTTACTGCCTCGTGCGCCTTATTGACGTACTCAATGCAGTCGGTTGCTAAATTAACGACCATCATAATTTGATCAGATTGTTCTGCGGCTGACAAAAAAAGCGTTAACCGCTCATCTTTGTCATAGCCGTATTGGGTAGCGAGTGTGAGTGCCAGTTGGTCTGCAACCTGAGAGCAAAGCTGAATTTCAGTATCATGCCATGGCTCTGAGATTTCAGTACGCTCAAGACTTAACGTGCCTTCTAAATGCCCATTGATTCGAATCGCCACTTCTAAAACTGACACAATACCCAGAGCTTGGTAATAGGGCTTAAGTTCAACCAGTCGACTATCATCAAGCGCATTTTCTGAAGAGATATGGCGCTCATCTTTGAGCTGAAGAATAAAGTTAGAACAAGATTGTGGTTTAGGGCGGATGTCAGTGGCTACATTAGGCAACATACTCAGGCGTGTAACTTGCTCTAATGTATTTGTCTCTGCCGACAATGCAGAAATCACTACACTTGAAACATTAAGCTGTTGAGAGAGTAACTCAGCGGCAATGTCTGCAGTGGCTTTAAAATCTCCTAACTGCTTTGCTTCTGAATTAACAATGTACTCCAACAATTGCTGAAATTGATGTTTCTTCACATGTCATCCTAGTGAGGCAAACAAATTGCTTACCAATGGCTTTAAATATAAAGCAAAAAAATTATTTTTATAGGCTACTAAATATAGGGTACTAGGTTACACGATTTAACGTAATATCAGCAAGTTTAACTACAGCTATTACAAGCCATTTTCTAATTGAAATATCATTTTTTCAGCACTAAAAGAGAATGTTAGGTTGATTTTCACGCTCTGGCCTTGTAACTGCTTTTCAAAAGTTACGCCTTCGAAGCGCTGTTGTGCTTTTGCAATCACTTCTTCAGCCAATTGCTCACAATTTTCACCGTTTAACTCTAACTCTAGTACTGTATCGTACTCATCGATAACTGCACCCACATCCACAAAGCTACCACAGTCTGTACAAGTGTCATTAACCAAATTTGACTGCGCCTTTTGAATATTTTTCATCTTGATTTGTCTCTACTAAGATAATATGAATTAATGATTATATATCAGCAATTCAAAATAGAGCAGGATCATCATCAAGCTTGAGCAATAAATTCACTCATTTGTCGTTGCATAACTAATTGATCGACAAAATGCGTCAACGTAATATTAGCCTTTGAGTTGACTTGTTGGTATCTATTACGAGTAGTCACCTCACAATTGGCCAAAACCTCTTCTAACTCTAATGCTTCATTTCTTCGAATAACTAATGCTTCTTCATTCAATACATTAGCCAGGCGAAAGGCCATCGCACCACTTGATTGGTGAACGTGACTGTTATCGACAATGACGTCATCAATATCAAGACGCGCGAGTAGTGTTTGTTGCTCAGGCAGCTCAAATTTAGCTCTAAGATCGCTAGATTGATGCGCATCGGTTTGAAATTGCGCCATATCACGAGCATCGGCAGATAACATGGACAGCAATAATCCAAACTCACCCCGTCGGTTTGAACCGATGGCATGATTTAGCCTCGAACCAAGTTGTGATTCGTTAACTAACGCACTAGTTACCTGCATAACACTCATTTTGCACAAAAATAAACCACTGAAATATATTGTTAAAACTTTATCGACTACATGAGTCATTACTTTAGGCATTTTTTGATATTCAATGACATTAATCACTATCTATCGTGCCTTTGGTTTACTTGTTTCTCATCAATCAGCTTGTAAGCTCATTGAGCTTCTAATTCATTACATTAAACATGAGCAACACTCTTCGTTGTACGATACCCCTCTCAGTCATAGGCCCATCGTGCCTATTTTTTCAACTGCTGTTACATGACTACTAACTACCTTTAGTTCATTGCTGCCCCTGCTTATTTGCTAATACGTTTTTAAACTCATAGCGATTGTTTTGGTAGCGAGCTAATTAATAATCATATTGAGCAAGAATACATCCGCAAAACAACTCGTTGTCAGTTAATTAACCAAACAGTCAGTTCTTTAGGGTTTATTTCATATTTTGGCTTTACAGGAGAAATATTTCTGACTACTATTGCCGCCGCAATTGAGGAGGGGTTCCCGAGTGGCCAAAGGGATCAGACTGTAAATCTGACGGCTCAGCCTTCGAAGGTTCGAATCCTTCTCCCTCCACCATTTGCGCACAATTTATAGAAAGATATTCGTGGAGGGGTTCCCGAGTGGCCAAAGGGATCAGACTGTAAATCTGACGGCTCAGCCTTCGAAGGTTCGAATCCTTCTC
>NZ_JBRIMD010000023.1:0-73690 GCF_052977325.1 Shewanella sp. 0m-6 | reverse complement strand
TTCGAACCCTCGATGGGAGTTAAAGCCCATACTCCCTTAGCAGGGGAGCGCCTTCGGCCACTCGGCCACCTCTCCGTTTCTTGGCGCACATATTACTGTCTGCCGAAAATAAGTCAAACCCTTTTTAAGAAAGCATTCCCGTTTGAGCTGTTTTTAAGCACCTTGCTTGTATAACAGTCTAACTTCCCCTTCAAATTGGATTTTTTAACTGTTTATGGAAACTTATAGACTCGAAAATTTGAAAAGTCAGCTATCAACTGACGACTAGAATTCTTCAATTGATCTCATTAAGATCAAAAGTTACCCACATCGATTAGTATTAGCATATTCAAGAGACATAAAATAAAAAAGCCAGTTATTAACTGGCTTCTAGAATTCTTAAATTGATCTGGATTAGATCAAAAGTTACCGCCTTCTGATGGCGTACCTGATTTTTCAGACTGAATGCGCTGGTAAATCTCTTCACGATGCACAGAGACTTCTTTAGGTGCATTTACACCAATTCTTACTTGGTTACCTTTAACGCCTAATACAGTGACAGTTACTTCATCACCAATCATCAGTGTTTCACCAACACGACGAGTCAATATCAGCATTATTTTGCTCCTTTAGTTCCTAATTCTGCTTTATACGGCATAATTCCGTTATAACTGTATTATAAGGTTAGCTTAGTACAAAATAACAGTATTCTATGAGAAAAGCGTCAAATAATTACACCTTTTTCAGTAAAATATCACAGTTAAGTGTTTGAAACCTTTTTAACCAGATTGAGAATAACTTTTACCCAATAAATATCATTATCAGGTGTTAACATTAAACTAGCATGAATTAGAAGATTACCCAAATCTAAGGCTACAATATACAAACTTAGGCTAAACAACTCTCTAATTCAGTTTTAAAATAAGGGCTATTCATCTTAAATTCCCTGCCCATAAACATCAGTAAAAATCACTATCAACCGGATATATACTCGCAGGAAAAAACCGTTTTAATAAATCAGAATAAGTTTATTAATTCCATAAAAAAACGTCCATAACGGACGTTTTTATTTAAGGTTAGCTATCGCTTTAGCCTATTTAAGACAGTTTAGCGGTTATCCAAGGGATAACTTGCTCTAACGCGCCGTCAAGGTTCTCTGGCTGGCTACCGCCAGCTTGAGCCATGTCAGGACGTCCGCCACCTTTACCACCAACTTGAACAGCGATAGAAGCGACTAATTCACCCGCTTTGACTTTGCCAGTCAAATCTTTAGTCACACCAACAATCAAGTTAACCTTATCTTCGCCTGCGATAGCAAGAACCACAATACCAGATTGTAGCTTTTGCTTAAGCTCATCTTGCAAGCCGCGTAGTGCGCCTGCATCGATACCTTCAAGCTTCTTAACTAACACCTTAACGCCATTTACATCAACAGCTTCGCCAGCAAGATCGGCACTTGTCGCTGCAGCCAGCTTATCTTTCAACTGAGATAGCTCCTTTTCAAGCTGCTTAGTTTTATCAAGCTGCGCCTTAAGCTTAGTCACCACTGAAGCACTGTCACCCTTTAATAGTGCAGCAGCTTCTTCTAGGTCTGCTTGTTGCTTAGCAACATAGGCCATTGCAGCAGCACCGGTTACAGCCTCGATACGACGCACGCCTGCAGCAATACCACCTTCAGAGGTGATCTTGAATAAACCTATATCTCCTGTACGGCCAACGTGAGTACCACCACATAGCTCAATAGAGAAGTCACCCATGGTCACAACACGTACTTCAGAATCATATTTCTCACCAAACAGTGCCATTGCACCTTTTTCTTTGGCAGATTCGATATCCATGACTTCAGCAGTCAATTCGTGGTTACGACGAATTTGTGTATTAACAAGCTCTTCAACCTCTTTCAGCTCATGCGCTTTAACACCTTCAAAGTGAGAGAAGTCAAAACGTAAGCGGTCTGGATCGACCAAAGAACCTTTTTGAGTCACGTGAGTACCAAGTACTTGACGTAGCGCTGCGTGTAAAAGGTGGGTAACTGAGTGATTTAGCTCTGTTCTATGACGTAGCTTCTTATCAACATTAGCGGTTAATGCCTGACCGGTTTTAAGCTCGCCAGTGATAACACGCCCGATATGTCCAATTGCTTGACCATACTTTTGTGTGTCAGTAACAGTGAACTCAACTCCCTCTGCAATCAATATACCTTTATCGCCACTTTGACCGCCCGACTCACCATAAAATGGTGTGTTGTCGAGTACAATAACCGCTTCATCACCCGCCGCAATAGCGTCTGTTGCTTCACCTGATGTGAAGATAGCCGTTACTGTCGCTTGGTTATTAAGCTCGGTATAACCAGTGAAACGACTTTGTTCGTCAATTTTTAAACCTTCGTTATAGTCGGTATCAAACTGACCCGCAGCCTGTGCGCGACTGCGCTGCTCCGCCATTGCCACTTCAAAGCCAGCTTCATCGACAGTGATTTCACGCTCACGACAAACATCAGCAGTTAAATCGACAGGGAAGCCATAGGTGTCATAAAGCTTAAATGCTGTTTCGCCATCTAAAACATCAGTTGTTAATGCTGATAGCGCGGCATCCAAAATACCTAGCCCACGCTCTAATGTACGAGCAAACTGCTCCTCTTCAGCTTTAAGCGACTTCTCAACAATAGCTTGAGTCTCTTGCAAGCCTTTCGCTGCATCGCCCATCACTTCGATGAGTGTTGGCACTAACTTATAAAAGAAGCTTTCAGTTGCACCTAGCTTATTACCGTGACGGACTGCACGACGAATAATACGACGCAGTACATAGCCGCGGCCTTCATTTGACGGCATAACGCCATCCGCAATCAAGAAGGCACATGAACGAATATGGTCAGCAATCACACGTAGCGATTTGTTTTCAAGATCTGTTACACCAAGAATAGCGGCCGCTTTCTTGATTAACGCTTGGAAAATATCAATCTCATAGTTTGAATGTACACCCTGCATAATGGCAGCGATACGCTCAATACCCATACCAGTATCAACAGATGGCTTAGGCAGTGGCTTCATCTCACCGTCAGCTTGACGATTGTACTGCATAAATACGATGTTCCAGATCTCAATAAAGCGATCGCCATCTTCTTCAGGTGTACCAGGGCGTCCACCCCAGATATGATCGCCATGATCATAGAAGATTTCAGAACAAGGTCCACAAGGACCTGTGTCGCCCATTTGCCAGAAGTTATCTGATGCGTAAGCTGCACCTTTATTGTCGCCGATGCGGATAATGTTTTCTGCTGCAACGCCAATTTTCTTATTCCAGATTTCAAACGCTTCATCATCTGTTTCATAAATAGTGACGCAAAGACGCTCTTTTGGCAGCTTTAATTCTTCAGTAAGGAAAGTCCATGCAAAGTTAATCGCTTCTTCTTTGAAGTAATCACCAAAGCTAAAGTTACCTAACATTTCAAAGAAAGTATGGTGACGAGCTGTATAGCCAACGTTATCTAAATCGTTGTGCTTACCACCCGCGCGTACACAGCGCTGTGAAGAAGTTGCACGAGAGTAACTACGCTTATCAGCACCCAAAAACACATCTTTAAACTGGTTCATACCCGCATTAGTAAATAGTAGGGTTGGATCGTTCACAGGAACGAGCGAACTACTATCAACGACCTGGTGACCATTTGTGCGGAAATATTCCAAAAAAGCACTTCGCAGTGCTGCAGTGGTTTGATACATGAAACCGTCCTGAATTAGGTTGTGCAAATAGCTCCAAAAGAGCTGAGTGATAAATTTTTATGGATAGCATTATAAGCAGAGTCATGGCTAACAACCAGCCCTGTTGATACAAAACTGTGTAGTGGCTAAGAAATTAGCGCCCTGAAGCTTGAATGAGTCAATATAAGAAGATAACGGAATCTGCTAAATACTTGCTAGCGCATCAAATGTAGCCGTTTGTAGTTCGTCATAAACACAGTTGCGCAATGGGGAATATCATGACGCAATGAGTTTGTCGCTATCGAAGAGTTTTTAGTTGCAGAAAATAGAAATCTTGGATTAGTAATCTAGTCGAGCTCTCTTACGAGAATGGTCGCGGCGCACAGAGTTATTCATCGTGGAATAAAACTCATAGCGCAACCGGGAAATGCATAGCTGAAAGGCTCAGCTATGCATTTAGAGTGGGCTTAAAATACTTCGCCAGTCTCTAAGTCAACGTTGTCACCGGCTGTATCGGCAGCCTCAGCAGTAACCTTCTCACCTTTGCCTAACAGCATAGCGCGTAGCGTCGTTTCGATTTCATCTGACACTGCAGGATTTTCGATTAAGTACTTACCTGCGTTTGCACGGCCTTGACCAATCTTATTGCCTTTATAGGCATACCAGGCACCTGACTTTTCAATTAGCTTATGCATAACACCTAAGTCAACGAGCTCGCCAGTTTTGTTAATGCCTTGGCCATAAAGGATCTGAAATTCAGCTTGTTTAAATGGCGCAGCAATCTTGTTCTTAACCACTTTTACACGGGTCTCGTTTCCGATCACTTCTTCTCTATCTTTAATCGCACCAGTACGGCGAATATCTAGACGAACTGAAGCGTAGAACTTAAGTGCGTTACCACCCGTTGTCGTCTCTGGATTACCAAACATAACACCAATTTTCATACGAATTTGGTTAATGAAGATTAGCAAAGTGTTTGACTGCTTAAGGTTACCAGCAAGCTTACGCATCGCTTGGCTCATCATACGCGCCGCAAGGCCCATGTGAGAGTCACCAATTTCACCTTCGATTTCAGCTTTTGGTGTCAATGCTGCTACCGAGTCAACGACGATAACATCTACAGCACCACTGCGTGTTAATGCGTCACAAATTTCTAGTGCTTGCTCACCGGTATCAGGCTGAGAACAAAGTAGGTTATCGATATCAACACCTAGCTTTTTAGCATAAATAGGGTCTAGAGCATGCTCTGCATCGATAAAGGCACAGGTTTTTCCCTGCTTCTGAGCTGCTGCAATCACTTCTAGGGTCAGTGTTGTTTTACCTGATGACTCTGGACCGTAGATTTCAACGATACGACCCATAGGCAATCCGCCTGCACCTAAAGCAACATCCAAAGATAATGAGCCAGTAGAAATCGTTTCTACGTCCATTGAACGGTCTTCACCTAGCTTCATGATTGAGCCTTTACCAAACTGCTTCTCAATCTGACCTAAAACGGCGTTCAGTGCTTTCTCTTTATTTGGATCTATCTTCATTCTGATATCCTCTGGATCACAGTGCTACACGGTATTGGCACTGAATTTTCATTTGGTGACGACTCATTTTAGCCTTGGCTAGAGCCTCAATATGAAACTAGTATACTGTACAATCATACAGTATCAAGTGCTGTGTAAAAATATTTTACAAAAAGTTTAAAATCAATCATTTAGGAGCATCTAGCATTTTTGCACCGTAATTTATTGCTGAAACACTGTAAGAATTCCGCCTAATCTAGACAAAATATTGTTAAGATTAGCGCCAATATTGTTTCAGGCGCTTTTAGCCGCCACAGTAAATCACAGGCAAAACAAATCGATGACCGCTATTGATCCGCAAAGCTTAGAAAAACATACCCCAATGATGCGTCAATATTTGACGTTAAAAGCCCAACATCCAGACATGTTGCTCTTTTATCGTATGGGCGATTTCTATGAGCTCTTTTATGAGGATGCCAAACGAGCCTCTGAGCTACTAGGGATCTCATTAACCGCACGAGGTAAAAGTGGTGGAGACCCGATTCCGATGGCAGGTCTGCCCTATCATGCGGTTGAAGGTTATCTGGCCAAGCTAGTGCAACTTCGTGTTTCGGTAGCGATTTGCGAACAAATTGGCGATCCTGCGACCTCTAAGGGACCGGTTGAACGTAAAGTAGTACGTATCGTTACCCCTGGAACCTTAACCGATGAAGCCCTACTGCAAGAAAGACAAGACAACTTACTTGCAGCGCTTTACCAGGGTAAAACCGGTTACGGCTATGCAACTTTAGATGTTGCTTCAGGTCGTTTTGTCATTACTGAACTTGCCAATACTGAAGCGCTTGAAGCCGAGTTACAACGGACCAACCCCGCTGAATTACTCTATAGCGAAGACTTCTCTGAAATGAGTCTAATCGCTGCAATGAATGGCACTCGACGCCGACCAGAATGGGAGTTCGACTACGACACTTGCCATCGATTACTGCTCAATCAGTTCGGCACTAAAGATTTAAAAGGCTTTGGCATCGAAGACGCGAGACTGTCACTCCAAGCTGCAGGCTGCTTAATGCAGTACGTCAAAGATACTCAACGTACCGCACTACCACATATCAACTCGATTGTGCGTTTTAATCAATCTGACAGCATAGTGCTAGATGCTGCAACGCGTCGTAACTTAGAGCTAACGGTGAACTTGCAAGGTGGGCGAGAAAACACCCTCGCCTCCGTGCTCGATAACACTGTTACGCCTATGGGCAGTCGTATGCTGCAGCGCTGGTTACATCAGCCACTTCGTGACCATGATATTATTCGTGCAAGACAGGCCTCGATTGAAGAGTTGCTGGGTAATGGTCACTATGAAGTGCTATCGGAAGATTTAAAAGCCCTTGGTGATATTGAGCGAATTACTGCACGTATTGCCCTACGCAATGCCCGTCCACGAGACTTTGCTCGCTTACGTCAAGCGCTCGCATTACTACCCCAGTTGCAACAAACGTTAACTCAAGCTACTGCTGCACACCTTAAATATCTATCGCAAGTGATTGGTGAGTTCCCCGATGAACTTGAGCTACTATCACGCGCCGTAGTCGATAATCCTCCGATGCTTATTCGTGATGGTGGTGTGATCCGTGAAGGATACAACGAAGAGCTCGATCAATGGCGTAAACTCAGTGAAGGCGCAACCGATTACCTTCATGAGCTTGAAGCTAGAGAAAAACACCAGACAGGAATTTCTACGTTAAAGGTCGGCTACAATCGCGTTCATGGCTACTATATCGAAGTCAGTCGCCGTGAGTCTGACTTGGTACCACTAAGCTACCAACGTAGACAAACACTCAAGAACACTGAACGCTATATTATCCCTGAGCTTAAAGAGCACGAAGAAAAGGTATTATCTAGCCAAGGTAAAGCGTTAGCGCTTGAAAAGCAGCTTTGGGAACAACTGTTTGATCTTATCTTGCCTAAATTACATGAGTTACAAGATTTTGCTAGAGCCTCTGCTGAATTAGACGTGCTATGTAATTTTGCCGAGCGTGCAGAGAGCCTGAACTATCACTGCCCAGAGCTATCAACTATTTCAGGGATCCAAATAGAAGCGGGTCGCCATCCAGTGGTAGAGCAAGTCAGCCAAAGCCCATTTATTGCCAATCCTGTGACTTTAAACAATCAACGCAAGATGTTAATTGTGACAGGTCCAAACATGGGCGGTAAATCTACCTATATGCGCCAAGTCGCATTGATTACCCTAATGGCACATATTGGCTGTTATGTTCCAGCAGAGCATGCCGTTATTGGTCCTGTAGATCGAATATTCACCCGAATCGGTGCATCTGATGATTTAGCCTCTGGCCGTTCAACTTTCATGGTCGAGATGACTGAAACTGCCAACATCTTACATAACGCGACCCCTAACAGCTTAGTGTTGATGGATGAAATTGGCCGTGGAACTTCAACTTACGATGGTCTTTCACTTGCTTGGTCTGCTGCAGAGTATTTGGCTACACACTTACAAGCAATGACGCTATTTGCCACCCATTACTTTGAGTTAACTCAACTGCCAGAGCAATTATCTAATGTGGAGAATGTGCATTTAGATGCCGTCGAGCATGGCGATAACATTGTATTTATGCATGCTGTTCAAGAAGGTGCAGCGAGCCGCAGTTATGGCCTACAGGTAGCTGCGCTTGCAGGTGTGCCTAATTGTGTGATTAGCGCCGCAAAGCATAAGTTGCATCAGTTAGAAAGCCGCGATCATGATAATCAATCCAATAATGCTCAGCAGCCTTTACAGCAAAGCATGAGCTTTTCAGCACCGGCGCCATCTCCCGCTTTGGAAGCATTAGCCAAGCTAAACCCGGATGAATTAACGCCAAGACAAGCATTAGATTATCTATACAACCTTAAGAAGTTGGCACTTTAATTGTTTGAAGTGCTCAGTCGCCATATTGCTTCAATATGGCTAAATTAAAGTGCACTGAATTAAAGTGCGCTGAGCTAAAGTGCGCTAAACGCCAAACATGAGATACTAAAAAAGCGCAGTTGATAATCAGCTGCGCTTTTATTTATACCCTTACTTTTTATACTCTAGATTACATTCTAGATTACACTCTGAAGATTGCTTCTACAGAAAGGCCTTGCGCCCCCAGTAAGTCCTTCAAGCGCTTAAGCGCCTCGACCTGAATTTGACGTACTCTTTCACGAGTCAAACCAATCTCTTTGCCTACATTTTCTAGAGTTGACGGCTCATAACCTAACAAACCGAATCGGCGCGCTAGCACTTCTCGTTGCTTAGTATTGAGTTCATCTAACCACTTAACAACGGACTTAGACATATCTTCATCCTGAACCTTATAATCTGGCCCTACGTTGTCATCATCAGCAAGTACATCTAATAAGGCTTTATCACTTTCGCCACCTAGCGGTGTATCGACAGAAGTAATTCTTTCATTGAGCTTGAGCATACGGCTAACATCTGCACTCGGTAAATCGAGTTGGTCAGCGATCTCTTCTGCTGTCGGTTCGTGATCCAGCTTATGTGCGAGCTCTCTGGCTGTACGCAAATAAACATTAAGCTCTTTGACAACATGAATAGGTAAGCGAATAGTACGAGTCTGATTCATGATTGCTCGTTCAATCGTCTGTCTAATCCACCATGTTGCATAGGTTGAGAATCTGAAACCACGCTCGGGGTCAAATTTTTCTACGGCACGGATCAAGCCCAAATTACCTTCTTCGATAAGATCTAGCAGCGCTAAGCCACGATTATTGTATCGACGAGCAATTTTTACGACTAGCCTGAGGTTACTTTCAATCATACGATTGCGAGATTTCTCACAGCCTTTTAAGGACTTTCGTGAAAAATAGACTTCTTCCTCAGCACTGAGGAGGGGGGAAAAACCAATTTCGCCTAGATACAATTGAGTCGCATCTAGATTTTTTTGTAGATCATCTTGTACTTGCTGCTCAAGTTCAGCTTCTTTGATCTCTTGTTTAGTATCTTTATTCGTTAACTGATCTGCAGATTGACTTTTAGCGTTATCTGCTACAACGGCATTACTTACTCTGCCCATAATATCTCTCCCGAATTTCTAAATAAATTACTGCACGTTACTATCCTCCGATCCGCCAAATTGGCAACCTAACAAACATTAACTATTGTTTAGGCAAAAATTTTAAAGGGTTTACTGACTTACCATGGTAGCGGATCTCAAAATGTAGCATGACCCGATTAGTACCAGTATTACCCATTGTCGCTACAGTCTGTCCAATCGTGACAGCCTGCTTTTCTTTAACTAAGATCTTATCTGCATGAGCATAAGCACTGAGATAATCATCACTATGTTTGATGATAACCAAATTACCGTACCCTCGAAGTGCACTACCAGCATAAACAACTCTACCGCTTGCAGCTGCTTTAATCGCATCACCTCGATTTCCAGCGATCTTTATTCCTTTATTTCCCTGCTCTTTGGCAGAGAAAGTACCAAACACTTTTCCTTTTACAGGCCATGACCATTTGCTTACTTTGTTTGGAAGCTCGGCTGGCTTGTGGACAACCCTGTTAGCATCTTGTTGACTGCTTGTAACAGAATACGCAGGCTTAGGATTAGGATCAAGCTGTTTTTTTGACCTTTCATTCTGAGGACTTACAGATACAGGTTTAACACTAACCTGTTGACTTGAATCGCCTTTACTCGACTTAACTGGTTTTTTAGGCGCTGAATTAGTTGTTTTTTTAACACTTTGGCTATTTGTAACATATTTTTTAGAGCTTAAGCTCAAAACTTGTCCAGGGTAGATGGTATAAGGCTTTGGTAGACGATTGCTCTTAGCAATATCAACGAAATCTTTATTAGATCCCCATGCGATTGAATATAAAGTATCGCCTTTTTTAACCACATAACGGCTTGCCGTTATCGATCCTTTACTGATCGACGGCGTTGATGGTCCGTTCAAAGACTCCACAGGAGCGGGCCTATCAGCCTGAAAACTACAGCCACATAGCACCAGTGATAGGCAGACACTTAACAAACATACCAACCTCATTATTAACTCATCACCCCAAATCAACCTATTTCACTGTTTAATGCTTATGGAAAAAAACTATGCAAGTTCGCCATTAATAAGTGGCACGAAACGAACATCTTCAACGACTTCAGACGAATATTTATCACCACGACGTGTCACTGTTAATAACTGCTGCGCGGTTTCCCCAACCGGGATCACTAAGATGCCACCGTCAACTAACTGAGAGACCAATGCCTCGGGAATTGAGCTTGCTGCAGCAGTAACCATGATTGCATCATAAAGGCCTTTACTCGGCCATCCTTGCCAACCATCACCATATTTAAAAGCGATATTGTGTAAGTCGAGCCTTTTTAATCTTTGCCTAGCTTGGATCTGTAAGCTCTTGATCCGCTCCACAGTAAACAGCTGCGGTACTAATTTTGCCAAAATGGCAGCTTGATAACCTGAGCCAGTTCCTATCTCTAACACCTTTGTTGGCTTAGTTTGCAAGATGATCTCTGTCATTTTAGCAACAATATAGGGCTGAGAAATCGTTTGCCCTTGCCCTATAGGCAGCGCCGTATTCTCATAAGCTTTGTGACCCAGAGCAGCATCGAGAAATTGCTCTCTCGGGGTGTTTGCCACAGCCAGTAGTACCGCTTCATTACGGATCCCTGCCTCAAACAAACTTCTTGCAAGGTTCAATGCTGATGTTGAGGCGACTGGGTTCATATTTCTGTTATTCCAATAGTCCAAAATGTCATTTATTCGAACAGTGATGATACTGTTATTGGGCAATTCATTAATTTCAGCACGCCCCATGTAAACAAGGTCGTGCACCAATTAATCGTGGATCTGAGTTAGCCAGTTCTCTAAGGCACTCACTTGCTCAAATGCCGTTAAATCAACAGTGAGCGGCGTGATAGACACATAGCCGTTGGCAACGGCATAAAAGTCAGTTCCTTCACTCGCATCTTGCTCATCACCTGGTGGGCCTAACCAAAAAATCTCTCGGCCCGCAGGATCTTGGGTTCTCACCATCCCTTCGGCTCGATGCCGTGCACCAAGGCGGGTTATCTTAATGCCTTTGACTTCATCCAAAGGAAGATCTGGCACATTAATATTCAAGATTTTATCTTGTGCAACTGGGCTCTCTTGCAAAGCTTTAACAATTTTTAACGCATAATGAGCCGCGGTATCATAGTGTTTCAACTCATGACCAACTAATGAGATAGCAATGGCTGGAAAGCCTAAGAAGCGCCCCTCCATTGCTGCCGCAACGGTACCTGAATACAGAGTATCATCACCCATATTCGCCCCCGCATTAATACCAGATACCACCATATCGGGTTCATCTTGATACAGCTCTCTAATTGCTAAGTGCACACAATCAGTCGGCGTGCCACTCACCGAAATAAAACCATTATCTAAGGTATTCAGTCGTAGTGGATTGGTCAAGGTTAACGAGTTACTCGCACCAGAGCAGTTTCTATCAGGTCCAACCGTCAATGTTTCTGCTATTTGGTTCAATGCTTCGGTTAACGCAGCAATACCTTCAGCATTCACACCATCGTCATTGCTGATCAAAATCTTCATTGCTCAGCCTCAGCGCTTCTTTGTTCGGCGAGCATCTGTTGACGCGCGACTTCTTGAACATCTTGATACTGAAACAGCTCACGCAGTATCGAGGTTGCATAAGAGCCTGATGGTAATGCAAATTTAAGGGTAATGGTATCTTCATCTACTTGATATTGCAGATGTTGTGGCTCAAGTAACAAAGCACGTCTCTCTTGGCTAAGACCTGCATGCTCTAAACCGTCTTTATCAATTGCGAGTGACTCAAGAGCGTCTGCCTCGCACTGAGCGGCTTCTCCCTGAGCAAGCGGTAAGCCACGCCCCCATAATGGTGCAGAAAGCTGAATATCTTTATTATTTAGGCGCTCTATTAATGTTTCATCCCACAGCTCTGCAACAAAGTAACTTTTGCTGCCAGCAAGCATGACACAATCACCCGCTAAGGGTTTAGTGCCGTGCAGCGCTAAACGACCTGAACCAGCAACATTAAACACGTTTGAGCGTACTGCAGACAGATACATACTACGCTTGTTACGGTCTTTAACTTTACGGCCTGTAAACATCTGGCGACCAAACACTAAATTTTTACCATCATGCCCAAAACGTTGCTCACCAAAATAGTTCGGTACGCCTTGTTCCCTAACTAAGTCAATACGTCTAATCACATCATTAATATCGCTAACATTACGTAAAATTAGGGTAAAGCGATTGCCTGCTAGTGCGCCAATCCGTAGCTTTTTGCTGTGTCTTGCAGCGCTAAGTACTGTAACTTGCTCACAATTTAGCTGCTGCCAGTCTGGCGTTTCTTTGCCAGGAATACGCACCCCAAACCATTGTTCTGTCACTGCATGCTTATCTTTTTGACCTGCATATGTCACCTCTTTTGGGTGTACATGCGCAAAGATCGATAGCCTCTTGACTATTTCAAGAGTATTGAGTCCGTCTTTACGGATGTGGAGCAAATGATGCTCACCCTCGCCTGTCGGTGCGAAAGGCAAAATCTCTTGCACTTGAAAGTCACTATTATGGGTACGCAGATCGGCAGTGGAAGTTGGCTTGCCGTATAAATAATGTAATTCGCTCATATCGCTAAATGATCTCACTAAAGTATCTGACTATCTTTAAAATCTATTGTTACTACTGCTTGCTAAGCTAGCAAGCCTACACAATTAACTAGGCTTTTATCATCAGCACAACGGCTTCAACTACTATGCCTTCTTTTCTGCCAGTAAAGCCAAGCTTTTCCGTTGTTGTCGCCTTAACATTGATATCATTAATATCTGCTGCAAGATCTTCAGATAACAACGCTCGAATAGCTTCTATATGAGGAGCCATTTTCGGCGCCTGAGCAATAATCGTGACATCTAAGTTAGATAGGCTAAAGCCCATATCGGTCGCCAACGTATAGCAATGCCTTAACAGGACACGGCTGTCAGCGCCTTTGAACTCGGGGTCGGTATCTGGGAAATGCTTGCCAATGTCGCCTAGCGCCATCGCTCCAAGAATCGCATCAGAGATTGCATGCAGGACGACATCACCATCAGAATGTGCAATTAAGCCCACATCGTAAGGTACTTCGACACCGCCTAGAATAAGTGGTGGCTCGCCACCAAACTTGTGTACATCAAACCCGTGACCAATTCTAATTTTCATAGGTGTTCCTATTTATCTATCTAATGGATGCTACGGCTGCTTGTTATAGTGTATTTTTGAGAAACAGCGCTGCAAGTTGCAAATCATCTGGGTGCGTCACTTTAATGTTATCGGCACGTCCTGAGACGATCCCCGGCATAATTCCAGCCCACTCCATAGCAGAGGCCTCATCAGTGATCAGTGCACCAGCAGCTAATGCATCGCTCAAGTGATGCATCAAACTTGAAACAGGAAAGTATTGCGGCGTTAATGCATGCCATAGTCTTTCTCGGCAGACTGTTTCACTAATTAAGCCATTAGCATCGCTACGTTTCATCGTATCACGCACTGGCGCCGCTAAAATGGCACCCTGCGGGAACGTACTAGCAGACTCAATTAACTTATCTATATCATGATGGGTCAAACACGGACGCGCAGCATCATGCACTAATGCCCAAGCATCTAGACTCGCAACCTTTAACGCAGCTAATACCGAGTCTGCCCGCTCTTGGCCGCCATTAACACATTGCAATTTTGGGTGTTTAGCTTGCTCCAAACTGGCAAAGATGGCGTCTGCCGGATTCAACGCGACAATCACTTTCTCAATGTTTGGATGTGATAATAGACAATCTAAGGTATGGCTCAAGATGCTCTGCTGGTTTAGCTGAAGGTACTGCTTTGGGATCTCTGCCCCCATACGACTACCAATACCGGCAGCTGGGACAATTGCAATAATTTGCTTAGGTGTTTGGCTCATGATTGAGCTCCATATATTAACGACATCTTTCTCTCATCGACCTAGGACTTTACTAAATACACAAACAATCAACGCTGGTTAATCATTTGGTTTATTGCCGCGTTCGCCTCCGACAACACGGAAGAAGGTTTCTCCCTCTTTAACCATGCCTAACTCATTGCGAGCACGCTCTTCTAACGCCTCAGTGCCACTACGAAGATCATTAATCTCTTCTCTTAAGACTTGGTTACGTGCAACTAATTGCGCATTACTTTGCTGCTGAAGCTTAATTTGCTCCTGCAAATGAAAAGACTCAGCAAGGCTCTTCTCCCCAAACCAAAGGCGATATTCAAGCATGGCAAGCAAAGCGATTAATACAATAAGAAGGCGTTTCATGATTAACAATAGAAATTGAGAATATTACACAGATAGTACAACAAAAAAGGCCACCGAGTGGTGGCCTTTTTAAAGTTTATAGCGATTTATGCTTGACCTTTGATCTCTTTAAGACCGTTATAAGGAGCTTTTTCGCCTAACTGCTCTTCGATACGAAGTAGCTGATTGTACTTAGCAACACGATCACTACGGCATAGTGAACCCGTCTTGATTTGACCTGCAGAAGTCGCTACAGCAAGATCGGCAATCGTTGCATCTTCAGTTTCACCACTACGGTGAGAGATCACCACAGTGTAACCCGCTTCTTTCGCCATTCGAATTGCCGCAAGAGTCTCAGTTAGTGAACCGATTTGGTTAAACTTAATCAAGATTGAGTTAGCAATATTATTGTCGATACCGCGCTTTAAGATTTTAGTGTTTGTAACGAAAAGATCGTCACCAACAAGCTGGATCTTATCACCCATGATTTGAGTCTGGTATGCCCAACCATCCCAATCTGACTCATCTAAGCCATCTTCGATTGAAGCAATTGGGTACTGCTCGGTTAGCGACTTAAGGAAGTCAGAGAAACCGTTTGCAGAGAATACTTTTCCTTCACCAGATAGGTCATATTGACCATCTTTATAAAACTCAGATGCAGCGCAATCTAGTGCTAGTGTAACGTCAGTACCTAGCGTGTAACCTGCTTGCTCTACTGCAACCTTGATGATGGCAAGTGCGTCAGCATTTGATGCTAGGTCTGGTGCGAAACCACCTTCATCACCCACTGAAGTGCTTAGGCCTTTAGCCTTAAGCACACTCTTTAGGCTATGGAAGATTTCAGCGCCCATACGTAGTGCTTCACGGAAGCTTTTCGCACCAACAGGTTGAACCATGAACTCTTGGATATCAACGTTGTTATCAGCGTGCTCACCACCGTTTAAGATGTTCATCATAGGAACAGGCATAGAGTACTGGCCAGGGGTGCCGTTTAGATCAGCGATGTGCGCATATAAAGGAACGCCTTTAAATGCTGCAGCCGCTTTAGCAGCAGCCAAAGAAACTGCAAGAATCGCGTTAGCGCCTAGCTTATCTTTGTTTTCTGTGCCATCTACGTCGATCATGATTTGGTCAAGTTCAGCTTGCGCTGTTGCATCTTTGCCCATCAACGCATCACGGATAAGTCCGTTGATGTTTTCAACAGCTTTTAATACACCTTTACCCATGTAACGTGCTTTATCGCCATCACGAAGCTCTAATGCTTCACGGCTACCTGTAGATGCGCCTGATGGTGCAGCAGCCATCCCCATGAATCCGCCTTCTAAATGAACTTCAGCTTCAACAGTTGGGTTACCGCGAGAATCCATGATTTCGCGACCGATAATGTTAATAATCTTAGCCATAATGCCCTCGATTTAAGTTTTAAAGATAAATTTAAAGATAAAAGTAAAACGAAATTCTGTTCATCTAAACTTGCATCGCTAGAAACAAAAAAACCGCCCCCATAGCATGGAAGCGGTTGTGTTTTGTTTAGTCTTCTAAATCACGTTTCTGGTAGGCAGCTGCGGCAGCAACAAACCCTTCAAATAACGGCTGACCATCGCGAGGAGTCGATGTAAACTCTGGGTGGAATTGACCGGCTACGAACCATGGGTGGTTTGGCAACTCAATCATTTCAACCAGTGAGCGGTCTGATGAAAGACCACTAAAGATCAAGCCTGCTTTTTCAAGGCGCTCTTTATAATTGTTATTCACTTCGTAACGGTGACGATGACGCTCTACACAGGTTGTCGATTTATAAGCCTTTGCAGCTTTAGTGCCTTCTTCAAGGTGACATAGCTGAGCACCTAGACGCATAGTACCGCCTAAATCAGACTCTTCATGACGCTCTTCAACTTGGCCATCTTCATTGATCCACTCAGTGATCAAACCAACAACTGGATGCGGCGTATTTGGTGCAAACTCAGTTGAGTGTGCGCCTTCAAGACCCGCTACATGGCGTGCGAATTCAATCAACGCAACCTGCATACCTAAACAGATACCAAAATATGGAAGGTTATTTTCACGAGCGTACTGAGCCGCCATAATCTTACCTTCAACACCGCGCTCACCGAATCCGCCAGGAACCAAGATACCGTCTAAGCCTTGTAGGACTTCATCACCCTTAGCTTCTACGTTTTGTGAATCAATATACTTGATGTTCACTGATACGCGATTAAATAGACCCGCATGCTTTAAGGCTTCGTTAACTGACTTATATGCATCAGGTAGTTCAATATACTTACCTACCATACCAATCGTCACTTCACCTACAGGGTTAGCTTCTTGGTAAACAACCTGTTCCCACTCAGACAAATCGGCTTCTTTACAATCGATGCCGAAACGCTTGGTCACAAGTTGGTCTAGACCTTGTGCTTTTAGTAGTGCAGGGATCTTATAGATACTGTCTACGTCTTTTAGTGAGATAACTGCACGTTCTTCAACGTTACAGAATAGAGAAATCTTAGCTTTCTCGTTTGCAGGAATAGCGCGATCACCACGACAAACCAACACATCTGGAGCGATACCGATAGAACGTAGCTCTTTTACAGAGTGCTGTGTTGGCTTAGTCTTAACTTCGCCCGCAGCGCCTAAGAAAGGAACAAGCGTCAAATGCATAAATAGGGTTCTATCACGGCCAAGCTCAACGCCTAGCTGACGGATAGACTCTAGGAATGGTAATGATTCAATATCACCTACCGTGCCACCAATCTCAACAATCGCCACATCATGACCTTCGCCACCAGCAAGGACTTTTTCCTTGATAGCGTTAGTAATGTGTGGAATAACCTGAATGGTTGCACCTAAATAGTCACCACGACGTTCTTTACGAAGTACTTCTTCATAAATACGACCCGTAGTAAAGTTGTTACGACGGTTCATCTTGGTACGGATGAAACGCTCATAGTGACCTAAATCTAGATCAGTTTCAGCGCCGTCTTCTGTCACAAACACTTCACCGTGTTGTGTTGGACTCATGGTACCTGGATCTACGTTAATGTATGGATCCAGCTTCATAATGGTTACGTTTAGGCCGCGAGCCTCTAATATTGCAGCCAAAGAAGCTGCTGCAATGCCTTTACCTAGTGATGAAACCACGCCACCAGTAACGAAGATATACCTTGTAGTCATGCTGAACCTGAGAAAATGAGTTGGAAATATGTGCTTGTAAGAAAGCACTAGGACGGGGCAATATTATACCAAAGCAACAGTGATTCGACAAACTAGAATTAACTTAAAAGCTAAGTTATTTATTTCTCTCATCCAGTTTTACTTTATCCCAGTAGCCATCTAGCTCCGTTAATGAGTGTTCATTCATGCTGCGACCGTCCGCTTGCGCATAGGCTTCAACACCTCTAAATCGTCTTTCAAACTTATGATTTGCTTGCCTTAATGCCTTTTCAGGCTCAACCCCTAAGTGCCGGGCAAGGTTCACAACGGCAAACAATAAGTCACCCATTTCGTCTTGCACTTTTTGAGCATCGATTTTTTCTTGCTCAACTTCAAAAAGCACTTCATCGATCTCTTCATGGATTTTTGCAACCACCGGCGGTAACTCTGCCCAGTCAAAACCCACTCGGGCAACACGCTTTTGAATTTTCATTGAGCGTGATAATGCAGGCAAACTCAGTGGAATATCATCGAGTACAGAATAGAGTGCACGTTCGCTGCGCTCTAAAGCTTTTAACTGTTCCCAGTTTTGCTTGATCTCATCAGTACTTATTGTTGCTAATCCTTCAAACACATGGGGGTGACGGCGAGTCAATTTATCGCATATCCGCTCAACCACGGTATTGAAATCAAAAAGCCCCTGCTCTTTTCCCAACTGGCAGTAAAATACCACCTGAAAGAGTAGATCACCTAACTCGTCAGGCAACTCATCAAGCGCCATACGCTCAATGGTATCGGCGACTTCATAAGCCTCTTCGATAGTAAAAGGGACGATAGTTTGAAAACTCTGCGCCTTATCCCAAGGGCAACCCAAATCAGGATCACGCAGCTTGTGCATAATATTGAGTAGGGGGCGAGTATCACCAACAAAGTTTGTCATTTTACTTTCCTATTAACCTGTTCTTATATCGCCTGGTGTTTATTGCCCATAAGACTGCATACCTTGGCCAGTATTGATGTTAAGAGTAAACCATAAAAAACGGCAACTATTGAGTTGCCGTTAAGTTTGTCGTTATAGCAATTAAACTCTTCTGGCCTGCATTACGCCATCGACCTGATTTATTTTCGCGAGTACTTTAGACAAACCATCTAAGTTATATAACTCAAGCTCCAGTTCAATAGTCGCTGTTTGAGTTTTCACATCAGATGTTGAGCTCAACGCCATTACGTGAGTCTTTTCTGCCGCCAGCACAGAGGTTAAATCTCTGAGCAAACCAGAGCGATCATTGGCTACAATGCTCAAGCGGATTTTATAACCGCCTGAATAGTTTTCGCCCCACACCACTTCAACTGAACGCTCAGGTGATGCGCGAACCAGTTCTTTAACTTGATCGCAATCCGCTCTATGGACCGAAATGCCACGGCCTTTTGTGATAAAGCCAAAGATCTCATCACCTGGTACCGGCTGACAACACTTAGCAATATGGCTCATCAGGTTGCCGACACCATTCACTTCGACTTGGCCTTTGCCTTTTTTAATCGACTTGCTTTGACTCTTTTTAACTAAGTCTTCAACCGCGGCTTCATCACTTAAATCTTTAGTGCGTAAACGGCTTTGAACATGATTAACAACCTGATTAAGGCGCACATCGCCGCCGCCAATACCCGCCAGTAAATCATCCATGCTCACTAAATTGAAGCGTTCAACTGCAGACTGAGCATCTTTGATGAGTAAGTGGATCTTAGCCAGCTCAGCTTCAAGCATTTCGCGACCAGCAACAATATTTTTATCTCTATCTTGCTGTTTAAACCAGTGCAGAATTTTCGATCGTGCACGCGAGGTTCTGATATACCCCAAGTTAGGGTTAAGCCAATCCCGCTTAGGATTTGGGTGCTTAGAGGTTATAATCTCTATACGCTGGCCCGTTTCCACTTGATAAGTAAACTGTACAATACGGCCGTCAACTTTAGCGCCAATACACTTATGCCCAACATGGGAGTGAATATAATAGGCAAAATCTAGCACCGTTGAACCTAACGGCAAGTCAACCACTTCGCCACTTGGGGTAAACACATAAACACGGTCTTCAAATACCTGGCTACGCACTTCATCAACTAAGTTACCGCTTTCAGCCACATCTTCTTGCCATTGCAAGATCTTACGTAGCCAGTTGATCTTCTCTTCATAACCGCTTTGCTTTCCGCTTGCGCTACCTTCTTTATATTTCCAATGCGCCGCAACGCCAAGCTCAGCATCTTCATGCATCTGCTCGGTGCGGATTTGGATCTCAACCGTTTTATCTTCTGGCCCGACAACAACCGTATGAATAGACTGATAACCGTTTGGTTTAGGGTTAGCGACGTAATCATCAAATTCTCGTGGAATATGATGCCAAAGCGTATGCACCACACCTAAGGCGCCATAACAGTCTTGCAAGCGGTCCGTGACGATTCGCACCGCACGTACGTCAAACAGCTCATCAAACTTAAGCTGCTTGCCTTTCATCTTTTTCCAAATGCTATAAATATGCTTTGGCCTACCATACACTTTTGCACGAATATGGTCTTTATCTAAACGGGCTTGCAGCTGACTAACAAAGTCATCGATAAAGGTTTCTCTATCGAGGCGCTTGCCATCTAGTTGCTTAGCAATATCTTTATATGTCTGCGGATGCAGGTAGCGAAATGAAATATCTTCTAGTTCCCACTTAAGCTGACCAATACCGAGTCGGTTAGCCAGTGGGGCATAGATATCGGCAATTTCACGCGCGATAAGCACCTTAACCTCTTCGTCGGCATTCTTTATTTCTCGCAATAGGCAAATACGCTCGGCAAGTTTAATCACTACCGCGCGCACATCTTCCACCATCGCTAACAACATCTTGCGAATATTGTCGATTTGCGGCTCGCCATTACGGGTTTGATTATCTATCTTTAACGCGCCAATGGCATTCATGGTCTCAACGCTAGAAACCAGTATCGCGAGTTTAGCGCCGAACTGCTCTTCAATATCTTCTTGAGTGATAAGCCCTGCATCAAATACCACAAACAAAATGGCAGCCTGTAGGGTTTCAATATCCATATTCAATGGCGCGAGGATTTCTATCATCTCACGCGCGCGATTTAATACGGTAACGCTCGCCTCTTTCTTTTGTCCCACGAGCAGTTCGACCCGTTCAATTAAGGCCAAAAGAGTTTGAGCTTCCGAAGCATCACTTATATAACGTTGCACCCACTCTTCGAGTTGAAAATCAGGGGCGCTAAAATGTGCTTCACGAACAGATACCATCGTATTTAATTCCTTTACATACCGCAGATAGAGGTTAACAACCGCTTAACTATATCTTTTTAATTTATACGCTCTATCTTCAGCATTCAGCGATTATTGTCAATGAACAAAAGCTGACAATTGCGACTAAAAACAGCTATAACACCAGAGTTTGATTTGTATGGGTTATATTTAAGCAAAACGTTTCATTAAATGTATCTTTTTGTGTCTTTTTGTTTATTTCCCTAACTCAAACAGCGCCATCGACTCTAAGTGATGGGTTTGAGGGAACATATCGATTAAGCCAATTTTTTTAAGCTTATAACCTTGCTTTAAAATCACTTCACTATCACGGGCAAGGCTCGCTGGATTACACGAAACATACACTAATGCTTTTGGCTTGAGCTTCTTAAGCGACTGCATACTTTCATAAGCGCCTGCTCGTGCCGGGTCGATAAGCATCTTATCGACCTTACCAAGCCAAGGCTCTTTTGATAGGTCAGCACTCAAATCTGCATGATAGAAGGAAACGTTATCTAAACCACTTTGCTTAGCATTGACTCGTGCTTGCTCAACCATCGCTGGCACACCTTCCACACCAATCACCTCGGCGCCGCCTTTGGCTAGTGGCAGGCTAAAATTACCGATCCCGCAAAATAGATCTAATACTCGCTCACCCGCTTGAGGTGATAACCATTGTACCGCTTGCTTAACCATAGCCTGGTTGACTGCGTCATTAACTTGAATAAAGTTACCCGCCGAAAAATTCAGCTTGATATCGGCATCATCTGCCTCTGACGTAAAACCATAGTAAGCTTGTAGCCCAGGCCCATTGAGATGCTCGCATTCGCCCTCATCACCTTGCAGCAAAACAATCACGCCATGCTTTTCAGCAAACTCGACAAGGCGAGCCTTATCTTTATCCGAAAATATTTTAGTGACTCGAAGCACAACAAAATTACCGTTATCAGCCTGAGTCAGTTCGACGTGACCCAGTGCTTTTTTACCGCTTAACTGATTAAGCAGAAACGCAAGGTCTGGGATCAAAGCGGATAAAGGCTCTGCCAACACCGCACAGGACTGAATTTCGACAACATCACTACTGCTACTCGCTCTAAATCCAAGACTGATGTGCTTGGTATTTTTGTCATACCAGGTCGCTAAGCGAGCACGACGTCGATAATGCCAAGCGTTATCACTTATGGTGTCGCTAAGTTCGCTAGCCTGAGCCTGAGAAAACTTATGCACCAAATCCACTAAGGTGTTGGCTTTATGTTTACGCTGTGCTGCGATATCAAGGTGCTGTAAGTCACAACCACCACACAGTTGGTAGTGCGGACATGCCGCCTCAACGCGTTCGGCCGAGGCTTGCTCTATTTTAAGTAACTTAGCTCGAGCAAACTTCTTCTTTTGCTCAGTCAACTGTACCGATACCGTCTCACCCGGCAGCGAGCCATTAATAAACACAATCTTGCCATCGTGATGCGCTATACCCGCACCAAGATGATCAAGTTGAGTCACTTTCAGCGATAACTTTGACGATAATTGCTTAGATCTATTTGGTTTTGCTTTAAAAAATTGTGCCATTTTGCTCTCTAAATAGATAAAAAAACTGGCCAACACAGGTTAATATCTGGCAGTCTATCGGTTACCCACACTATTATTTAATGGTAACCTTTACAAAGAATGAATAATGCCAACAATATGACCAAATACAGCCTTCGTTCGTGGGTTCTGGTATTGGCGTTAGCCCCTACAATATTAGTGGGGATCTTGTTAGGTAGCTATTTTACCATAAATAGATTCTATGAACTTGAAGATACGCTCATAGAACAAGCAAGTAATATCATCGAGCCTCTGGCCATTGCCGCTGAAGTTGGGCTTGAAAGTAAAGATTTCGAAACCACCAAAAGACTTATCACCTCAGCGCAATTGAATAAAGCTTCATTGGTGCAGTTTATTGCCATCTTTGACGACAATAACCGGGTAGTTGTCACCTCACATCATTATAAAAATCACGAAGTCATGCGCTTTGATAAGCCTTTAGACTCTGTGCTACGCACTGAGCTTGAACAAGTCGGCGACAGCATGATTTTGCGCGCCCCCATCTTCAAGAGCAGTAATGCGCCCGTTCAAGGCTTCGATAAAAACCAGCAAATTGGTCAAGACATCATAAAAATTGGCTATATTGCCATCTTGATCAATAAAGAGAATGCACTACTACAGCAACACCGCGCTGCCGTAGCAGCCTTTATTATTGTATTAATCGGTGTGCAGCTAAATCTGTTCTTTACTTTTCGTCTGGTTAAAAACGTCACTCAGCCAATTACAGAGATGGTGCGTGTAGTTGCTAAAATCCGTGAAGGCAAACTCGATACCCGTTTAACCGGCAACTTGATTGGCGAGCTTGATCTGCTTAAGCGCGGTATTAATGCGATGGCAGGCTCGCTCTCTGAATACCACGATGAGATGCAGCAAAATATCGATCAGGCAACCTCAGATTTGCGTGAAACACTAGAGCAAATTGAGATCCAAAACGTCGAGTTAGACATGGCAAAGAAGCGGGCTCAAGAAGCTAGCCGCATCAAATCTGAGTTCTTAGCTAACATGTCTCACGAGCTAAGAACGCCGCTTAACGGAGTGATTGGCTTTGCTAAGCAGTTATTAAAAACCCCACTGCACTCAAGTCAGCAAGACTATATTCGTACCATAGAGCGCAGCGCAACCAACCTGCTCGGCATTATTAACGATATTCTTGATTTTTCTAAACTCGAGGCCGGTAAAATGGTACTCGAGAATATTCCTTTCTCTCTTCGCGAAACATTAGAAGAAACCGTTACCATGCTATCGAGCACTGCGCGCGAAAAAGAGCTTGAGTTAGTTATCGATGTCGACGCTCGCATCCCAGAAGATGTCACCGGTGATGCCATGCGCTTTAGCCAGGTGATCACCAACTTAGTCGGTAACGCAATTAAATTTACCGATAAGGGCAGCGTGCAGTTAAAGCTACAACTTGAAGAGATAAAAGATCAAAAAGTTCATCTGCGCTGTGAGGTGATAGACACGGGTATTGGTATTGATGAGCAGCAGCAGTCGTCACTATTTCAGGCCTTTGGTCAGGCAGATTCATCAATATCACGCCGCTTTGGTGGTACAGGTCTTGGGCTGGTTATTACTAAACGCTTAGTTAACCGCATGGGAGGGCAAATTGGCTGCTATTCAGAAGTGAAACAAGGCTCTACCTTCTGGTTTTCTCTTCCATTAAATATTAGTCAATATCCAATTAATGACACCTTACCTTTAACGACATTAGAGGGTAAGAGCATCCTGCTATTTGAGCCTAGCAACCTTTCACGACATGCCATAGAGCGAATGTTACAGCGCTGGGGCTTAAAGGTCTCTATCGCTAAAAATATTAAACAGTTAGAGTTTATTACCACGCAATCAAATCATGTTTTTGATTTTGGTCTGCTGAGTTGCCGCGCAGTGGCAGCTACCGGACAACCCGCTGAGGTACTAAAACTTGCAAAGTCTAAAATCGATTACTTACTGCTAGTCTCTGATTGTGCCGAGCAAGAAGCGGTTTTCTCCCAGATGCGATCTTATATCGATAAGCAACTTTCTATGCCTGTGGGAGAAAGGCTGCTTTCAAGCTCACTACTTGGTCAGCATTCCAGCTTAATGAACGAAACGCTTCTTCCTATCGGGCCAGCACTTACGCCAGCAAAACGTGAAAACTTAAGCGTTCTTGCCGTCGACGATAACCCCGCAAACCTAAAACTGATTGATACGTTATTAAAAGAATTAGTCACCCAAGTTCAAGTTGCAGATAATGGTGAATTAGCCGTCAAGCTCGCCAAGGAACGCAGTTACGATCTTATCTTTATGGATATTCAGATGCCGGGGACTGATGGTATCACCGCAACCAAACAGATCAGACATAGCTCTTCTAACCGTAACACGCCAATTATTGCTGTTACCGCTCACGCTATTGCCGAAGAACGAGAACGGATCTCGTCTAGTGGAATGGATGGCTACTTACCAAAGCCTATTGATGAGGCGGCGTTAAAAGGGGTTATCACTCGGTGGAAAACCAAACCTAAGTTTACGCACTTTGATCAACGCACATTAAATTGGGACCTTTGTTTGACCCAGGCCAATAATAAGCCAGACTTAGCGTTAGACATGTTAAAGATGCTGTTAAAGTCATTACCAGAGACAATTGAGCAGATAGAAGGTGCCCTTTCAAGTTCAGACAATGATAAAATGCTCGCATGCATCCATAAGCTTCATGGAGCTTGTTGTTATTGCGGCGTGCCAACTACGCAGAATCTTTGTCGAGAAATAGAATCTGGATTAAAGCGCGGCGTGACAATAGACGATGTAGAACCGGAAATACTAGAGTTACTTGATGAGTTAACTAAGGTAGAATCTGCCGCTAATCAAGTGATCTCCCAGCTATCAGTGGATATATAAGATGACAAACAAACAGGGATTTTTTAAACGCCTAAAAGCATTAGAGTTACCTCAAAAAAAGCTTTTTGCGGTTGCCCTATGCCAACGCATGCTGCCTAACTATCAGCTGTTTTCAGAAGTATGCGAATTTGGCGACCCTAAGGTACTCGATACCTTACTAAACCTGCTTTGGCAGTCGATGTACGACAGCAAGCTAAAACTCAATATCGACATCTACCTTGAGCGACTTGAAGCCAATACCCCAGAGCCTGCCGATTTTGATGTTTATGGTGTTTATCCAGCAATGGATGCCGCCGTTGCGTTAACTTCGCTGATCAGTGCGCTACAGAGCAAAGTAGAAGAAGATATTGTTAATATCAGCAAGTTGTCATCAGCCACGGTCGCTAACTATATCGAAGCAACTTGTGAGCAAGAGTTTGATAATGAAGATGCATTAGATGATTACATCTTTAGCCATGAAGTGATGCAAGAAGAAAAAGAGATGCAAAGCTCTCTTTTAGAGATCATTGAAGAGAACCCAAACATGAAGGCCGAGTTTATTAAAGAACTGCGCCGAGAAATTGTTGAAATTGGTGTTTCTAACATTGGTATCGAAGCAAGTCGATAAGCTAAACATACCCGTTTAACTAAGCGCACAGAGGTTCACACCCGTGCGCTTTTTTATTGGCGGTTTATCATCGCAAGCCTACAACTCACATTAAAAGCCGCCGCTTTCAGACCCTGAATTAAAACAGAGACTTCAAGCTAAGGCTACGTTATCAAGCCCAAAAATACTGCAGTCTTAGGTCTTAGACCTCAACTCTGCATTGAAAATAGACTATCCGCCTTCAACTGCATAAATTCAATAAACAGTTTAACCTTTAATGGTTGATGGCTTCTCTGATGATACAAGATAGAGATCCGCCTCTTCTCACCAATCCACTCGGGTAGCAATGCCTGCAGTGTCCCAGATTTAAGCTGTTGCTTTACAAATAATTCTGGTCCATAAAGAATACCGCCATCATCAACCGTCGCCTCTACAGCGCCATGCAAGTCACTTAATGTCAGTTTGGCCTTACCATCATAATAAAAAGCGTCACCATTGGGGTGCTTAAGTGACCAGTTATATAGCGGCCACACTTTAATTAATGCGTGTTCAGCAAGCTCCCTTGGATGGGTTAATGTGGGCGCATTATTGATATATTGTGGTGATGCGAATAAGCCATAATTGAGCACACCGAGCGAACTAGAGATCCAAGATGAATCAGGCTGAGTCCCTCCGACAATCGCCACATCGACGCCTTCATCAATTAAGTCGATGACGTTATTGTTTTGCGCAATATGCAATTGAATATCAGGATAAGCTTCACAAAAGTCATTCAGCGTCTTAATAAAAATCATCGAGATTATCGACACGGGGGCAGCAATGCGTAGCGTACCCTCAGGCTTATCTACCGTTGAGCCACTGATACCGTCAAACTGTGAGATAATAGATTGATATTGCTGAAATAGTGCAATGCCCTCTTCAGTCAACCTCAGTTTGCGGGTATTACGCATCAGCAGCTGTTTATCTAACACTGTTTCTAACTTCGTCAGTTTACGGCTCACTGTAGCAATTGGCATATCCAGCTCTTTGGCTGCCTGCGAAAAACTGCCCGCATTCACCAGATGGACAAATTGGTAGATTAGCTGTAGCTCCAAGCCAAAATTGGTACTCATCGATATCATTCCCGCAGTTTAAAACACAATAGCAGGCCGAGATTCGACCTAAGGTCAATATTATACTAATGCATAATTATGGTAATGTTCTGGCTCAACTTTATCCCATTTTACTTATCTTAAATTAGATACATTAGAGAACAATATGTCAGCAACACTAACACCACTACTTGCTGTTTTCGGTATTATGCTGATGGGCACCTTAATACAAAAATTAAAACTCTTGCCCGTTGAGACTGACCAAGTCTTAAACCAATATGTCTATTATATTGCTTTCCCTGCCATCATGTTGATCACTCTAGCGCAGACCCCCATAAATGACATTATGCATTGGGGTTTCATCCTAGGCTTTAGCTTAGCCATGCTGGCAAGCTATGGTTTAAGTTATCTGTTATCACTATTTGTTAACCCTAAGAGCAGTGCTATCGCTACCATGCGCGCTCTAAATGCAACGTTTGGCAACACGGCTTTTATTGGTATTCCACTTATGGCGATGCTATTTCCTGATGAACAAATCGCACTCACTGCGGCGGCAATAGCCAGTTTATTATCAGTGCTTGTCTTTGCTATCGCGCTGGTATCACTGGAGATCACCAAGCAAACCAATAAAGCCTCACCCGCTAAGATCATCATCACGGCATTAATGAGGAATCCGATTGTCATCGGCAGCTTAATAGGTATTAGTCTCTCAGCCCTTAACCTTAAGCTACCTGACAGTTTAGCGCTAATGGTTCATCAATTAGGTATGACATCCAGTCCTTGTGCGTTATTTGCCATCGGAATGGTGTTAGCAAAATCGAGCCAATATCAAACCTCTCGACATTTTATGAGCCTTAAACAGGCCTTAGAAATAAGCTTAATTAACTCTGCTAAATTATTTTTCCAGCCGCTAATGACCTATATCATAATGCGTGGATTGAATGTAGAACCACAACTAGTTGCTATGGGAGTCATACTAGCTGCGCTCCCCACTGCCGCCAGTGTCTACCTGTTGGCACAAAGGTATCAAACCCAAGTCATAACCAGTGCTCAAGGGATCTTACTTGGCACCCTAATTACCTTTGTGACTTTGCCCATGCTGGAAACATATCTAGCTCATTAATTAGCTAGATAGTAAAATGACGTATAAAGCTAAAACCTTGCTGTTAATAAGCAACGTAAAAACCACCAACAGATTAAATTACCAGCAACGCGCACCAGCAAAAAATTAACGAAAAAATACGCAAAACCAACCAGTAAGTGCATTTTAACCAAAGCGATTTTACATTCGCTTTAACGCCATGAATGCTGGTTTTATAAAACATGATTTTCGTAAAAAATTGATTGGTCAAAAAGTGATTTGTAGATTACTATTCGCAACCTTTTTTCATACACCGCTCAAAAAATGACAAAGTTTGCTGGTTTTTTCTTGTTACTCACAACGCTTTTAAGCTCTGCGTTCGCACAATCTTTCGAACTTGAACCACAAGAGAAAGCCTTTCTGCAAAATAAAAAAGTACTGGTTGTTGCTAAGCCTAGCGAAGGGCTTCGCACTCACTGGAACATGGCTTCAGGCTATCAAGGGCGGTATGCCGATTACATCGCTGAACTGGGTCAGCAGTTGGACATCCAGATTGAATTTAAAGAATATAGTAGCTTAGATACACTTATTGAGGCCGTTGCATCTGGAGAAGCAGACTTATCCCTTGGGTTTTCACCAACGACTGAGCGAGAAAAGAAGCTGCTGTTCTCTCAACCTGTATTTAAAAACTATCAATTAAACTGGTTAAGTAACTCAACTTATCGCGACACCGCCCCCTCTAAGTTAAACTGGATATGTATTAAAGGCTCATTTTCTTGTGACATTAGCGCAAAACGTGGCTACAAATCACTGATTAAAGTCGATTCAATCAAAAGCTTAATACACCAGTTATCGACAGGTAAGGCCGATGCTGCAGTGATACATTTTGGTGCCGTCCACCATTACTATCAAACTGTCACAACTCATGACTGGCTAGGGGACATTGTATTTCATGAAGATGCAAAACCTATCGAATCATCATTTATTGTCGCTAAAAACAACCTGACTTTAATGCAGATATTGAATCAATATCTGCAACAAAACCAAGACAGTCCCGCGATACAGCCTTTTAATTTCAAAAATTTAAGTTTGTTGCACAATAAGCTAGCCATCAAAGCTATCTATCAGCAATACAACAGAGATACGATTCGCTATACGATCGAAGAAAACCTATATCCACTGTCGTACATTCAAAAAGAAACTGGGGAGATCTCAGGCTACATTCATGACATCATGAAAATTTATGCTCGCAAAACGGGTTTGAATTTTGAATATGTGTACCCAGATGGCAGGGATGTTGATGCAATGCTTGAACAAGCGATTGTTGACTTCATTCCCGGACGCTTTATTGCTCAGCCCAATACCAGTTCGACGCAGCCTTTTTATACGGTAAAGTGGTCGTATATCCGTACCAAAAAGCCATACAGCCAAACTAAAATAGCAATACTCGATCGCACCAATCATATATCTATACAAGATACATTCGATTTCCTTGACAGTACACCTGCGATTTATTCAGATTTTACAGCGTTAAAAAACGATATAAAAGATGGTGTTATCACCCACGCGTACATACCTGAAACCACTGCGCAGCAATATCTGTACTATGGTGCCGGTGAAGACTTCGAGTTAGTCATAGGTGAACAACCGCCGCTAGAAAGTCTCATGTGTATAAAACTCAGCTCAACATCACTTGCCTTAAGAAATATGCTTGATGTGGCAATCGCTGTCACCACAAAAAATGAAATTCACTTAGCCGTTCAAAATCATCAAAAGATCCATACACTCTATGGCTATGATAAAGCGCAAACAATAAATACCATTATCTTATTGTTATTAATTGCTATTGCTTCTGTTTTTATCGGTTTTTTATGGAATAAGAAGCTAAAAGTATATTTATCAGAAGCTATCGCTAATGGCAAAAAGTCTAATGATGAAATGCAGTGGTTAACCAGCATATTGAACAGTTTTCCAGGCATGGTGATTATTTCTGACGCCAGTGGTAAACCGTTATTGTCTAATCAAGCATATAACGACTACAAAGCTAACGCCGTGCCTTGTGCCTATCTCGATAGCGAAACTGCACAGCGGTCAAATATGACCAATGAAGGGCTAATAACATCGAATAACGAATGCTTTGTTGCTGGCAAGTATTATCGAGTGTCTCGAGAAGTGGTGCATCATAATGATGGCCAAGCGTATCACATCACCGTTTTTACTGATTTTACTGAGCTAAAAGCATCTAAACGACAAGCTATTGAAGCCTTAAAAACCCGAGAGTCATTTTTAGCCATTATCAGTCACGAGCTAAGAACCCCCTTAGCAGCAATGATGGGCCTAATGGAACTGCTTAGCCCTGAACTCAAGTCATCAAAGAATAAAGAGTTAATGAAAAATGCTCAGGCTTCCGCTGAACGATTAAAAGGTTTAGTGAACGATATTTTAGACTTTTCCAAAATGGAAGCGGACCAGTTGC
This sequence comes from Shewanella sp. 0m-6, assembly GCF_052977325.1. Taxonomy (NCBI): domain Bacteria; kingdom Pseudomonadati; phylum Pseudomonadota; class Gammaproteobacteria; order Alteromonadales; family Shewanellaceae; genus Shewanella; species Shewanella sp. 0m-6. The sequence continues at coordinate 43,043 of NZ_JBRIMD010000023.1, read as the reverse complement.
AACTTGATTGTTACAACAGCTGCTTATTTGAAGAGCTTGGGGCGACGCTGAGACTGCAGGCTGCAAACATAAAGGTTAAACAGGTTAACTTTAAGCTTGATTGGCAACCCACCACGCTATGCCGCGCAGAATTAGATTGGTTACGCCTTAGCCAAATAGTCAACAATCTGGTCAGTAATTCAATCAAATTTACCCAACAAGGATTTGTCAAAGTCTCTGTTAGCAATACTAGCAATACACTCTCATTAGTTATTGAAGACAGTGGTTGTGGTATGACTCCCGAACAACAACAGAAGCTATTTCAGCCTTTTGTGCAAGCAGATGCCAGTATTAACCGTAAATATGGAGGTTCGGGGCTAGGCATGTCAATTGTTCAGCACCTCGTTGAACTAATGGGCGGGCAAATATCTGTAACCAGTCAGCTTAATCTAGGCACTAAAGTATTGGTAAGTTTACCTGCAAAGTTTTCAGTTTTAGATCTAGGACTTGTCAGCGAGGCGTACGCTCAAGACGAGGCTATTAAAAGTTGGCTTACACTATGGGGGATCACCTTACAGCAAAGTGCCACAAATGTGTTGACGGTCGAATCCTCAGCAGAAACAAGCAATGTATATCCGGATCTGTTATTAAGACAAGTCTTACGATCTAATCACCAAAGCAAAGAGATGATCGCGGCTAAAAGCAAACAATACCAAGGCAAGGTTTTAGTTGCTGATGATGATCCGATTAACCGCTTTTTATTTCAAAAGCAGCTTAGCAAACTTGGGCTAGAAGTGGTAACCGTCAACGATGGGCTAGAAGCGCTACTTTACTTAGCATCCAATAAAAACAATGTATCACTGCTTATAACAGACTGTCATATGCCAAATCTTAATGGTTATGACCTGGTGCGCCAGTTGAGATCCAAGCCTGAATTTAAAAACTTAGCTATCGTCGGCTGCACAGCTGAAGACTCACGTCTTGCAGCTGAAAAAGCAAATCAGGCAGGTATGAGTGAGGTACTATATAAGCCTTACTCTTTTATCTTGCTTAGTGAGGTTTTAGGGCGTTACTGCGCCGAGAAAACCAATGGCGATAACCAAGAGCAGCTGGAGTGGCTAAGTGACTATAGTGCTGAAGAACAACTCGAACTTTCTGCCATCGTCAGAGATTCATTACTGGCAGATAAAGCCGAGCTAACAGAGCAAGCTATTCCATTATCAGCATTAGGCCACCGCATTAAAGGCGCAGCAAATGCACTAGGGCTAACTCAATTAGCCACTGCAGCAGCTAACTGTGAATCAGTTAACTGCAACGGTGCACCGGATGCAATTAAGCAACTGAGCGCGGAGATTGATGCAGTTGTAAATACAATCAATCAATGGTTAATTAGCCAGTATCAATAAGCCTTAGAATGTTAACCGTAATTACGTGGCTAAATGAAAGTCCACTTTACTTAACGACCTCATGAGGTCGTTAAGCGGCTAACTAAGCAACTAAGCAACTAAGCAACTAAGCAACTAAGCAACTAAGCAACTAAGCAACTAAGCAACTAAGCAAAAAATAGCAAAAAATAGCAACATTATCAGATATTGCTATAGAGTTTTAACGCGGATTTTATTACTGAGCACTGCAGTCAACATTTCTTTCTGGACAATATTTGCTATGCAATCGTTTCAAACACTAAAAGTACTTATCATCGATGATGCCCCCACATTTCTATTTACCATCAAGAGTATGTTGGTAAAGCTAGGTTTTTCTGAAACCGACGTGCTGACATCAAAAAGCGCCAAAATGGCACTCGCTCTTGCTGCAAATAAGCAGTTTGATGTAATTATTTGTGATTTCAACTTTGGTGTAGGCATGAATGGGAAACAATTGTTTGAGGAGTTCAAGCACCTAAACCTGCTGAGCGATGAAGCCGTCTTTATACTAGTCACGGGAGATAATTCGTCCGCTACTGTCAGACCTATTCTTGAACTGAAACCTGACGAGTATTTATTAAAGCCTTTCAATGCCATTACCTTAAAAAATCGCTTATCTATCGCCATTAGGCGCAGAAAAAAATTATTAGGTCTCTATACTGCTGAGCGAAAATTAGATGCCCACCAAGGGCTACAACTATGCGACGAAATGGCACCATTTCACCCTGAATACTACTTTGTCATCCAACGCTTTAGAGGCGTATTCTTAACGATGCTGGAGCGTCATGAACAGGCTAAAATAGTGTACCAGTCTACACTCGCCAAAAAAGATCTGGACTGGGCTAAAGTAGGATTAGCCAATTCGTTAGCAAACCTAGGGCAAACCGAGGAAGCCGATTGTATTATCAACCAATTGCTTATCTCTTTACCCAACGATACGCGAGTAAGAACTGAAGCTGCCTATGTAAAACTTAAGAATAACGATATTCCCACGGCGATATCGCATCTAGAGCTAGCCAGTCAACTTGTACCGGGTAATTCTGAAAGAGAGCAGATCATCGTTAACCTTTGCCTTTCAGTTAACGACTATGATCAGGCACTTGAGCGCTTTAGACTTTATCTGGAGATCAACAAAGATACCTACCGAAATAATGAATACGCCAAACTGAGTTTGATCCGTACCATTCTCTATTCAGCCCGCACTTCTCATAAAAGAAATACCTTAATAGAAGAAGCGAAACATCACCTTCGGCTATTGATGGACTCAAAAGACGAGTCAATTAAAAATGAAGTCACACTTATTAAAGCTCATATCTCAATTGAGTTAGGCTATTATCGCAGTGCCATCAGTATGTTAAAGGGCTTACACTCTAAGGGGGCTTTTCAGCACTTTTACGCCGCATTTCATTATGCCTGGCTACTGAATGTTATGAGTGTTGAAAATGAATTTGATCTAGCAATCCAATGGTCTAGTGAAACCTTAGGCTATGAGACAAGTCAGATTATTTTTTCGAGTAAAGTCGCGATGCTCGATAGTTTGAAAACGGGAAATGCAGTAAAACGAGTCTGGTTAAAAGAGCAATACACCTTCGTAAAAAATAACGGCGCAGACAAATTAACTCTGCTTGAAACCTACCTCGCAATAAATGAAAAGGCTCCACTGCTAAAAACCGTGTGCTTGAATATTATCAAGTCATTGTCTTATGTTTGGCCTAGGCAATATGGCGCGGGGCAAGTTCAGCAGATCATCGCTCGATGCGATAATGTTATCAGGCAGCTGTATGTTGATGAAGAACTCGTAGCAAACAATTACCAAGAGTATTACCAATCAGCCCTCGATAAGTGTACAAACCAAGCTGAGTAACTGCTTTTTGCGAGTGAAAAGCTAACCATTAAGCCACTTTAAAATGAGTGCAGCACCTCTACTTTGAACAAGGTCTTCTTGTTAGTGCGCAGAGTCATTAACCTTATTAATGACTCTGCGATATGTAGTAATAAGATTTAAAACTGATCGCCCTCTCTAAAGTCAGACACTTTAATAAATTGAACACCAGAAAACGCTCTATTAGAGATGAACTCAACGATGCTTTTATGAAAAAAAACATAACTCTTAGAGCAGTTGGCAACTTTAAAAATCAGACGATTAGCTTCATCAATACTATCTAATACAGTCTTATTCAGAGAATAGCGCTTTACCTCAAGCAGATCGTCATCGTCATCGTCATCGTCATCGTCAAAATAAAACATTTCAATTTCGGAGTTAACAAGATCAATACAGTCCAACTCTTTATAGAAGCCAAAATACCAATAACTATCATGCCAAACGCTAGTATCATCTATAAATACAGCGGGGTAAATTTGCATCCCCTCGATCTTGTATTGGCTAAATTTGTCCTTCAGTTCATCGTTTATCAATAAACCTGAAGTATCAACAAACAGATCCGTTAAAGGCCGTTTCTGATTTGTTTCGTCTCTAAAACCATTAGAAAAAATCAATGGTTGTTCACCGCTAACTAGCTTTGTGTAATGATATTTTTTTTGCGCTGTTTCTCTATCAGGCCGAATGTATACCTGCTCATCACCACGAGGACGAAAAGCAATATAATACTCATCATTATATGTTGTCATTGCTTACTCTTAAACTATCGCTATATTCAATACGTGATGATTGATAACTCATGGTTTATAAATGATATTTGCTAACTGATAGCTCATTCTTATCAGATTACTGTTAGTTGCTCGCATATTTACTCAAATGGTAACTGCGAATAGTTGCTCACAATTGTTATCTCAAACATAGCGGCTGTGTAGCATGAACACTCCTGTTATTTCCCCTCATACAAAATGAAGCACCTAGCACCTTCTAACAAGCCGCTATTCACATAATAAATTCAACTTACTGCAATCGAAAACTGTTTATACCGTCTAAAATGCCATAGATAGCCATAACTGGGGTACAACCTAAAACAGACATACATGGCCTATCGCTATGATGCAGCTCATCTTACCACATTGAAAAATAGATACTTTATTTCTAAACTCTTAAAAGTGGCTATTTGTCAGATTCATTCCATTTGAAACAGCGTCCCATAAATGCAATCAAATCGATTGATTTACCAACCAGGTATTTACTGTACATAAAAACAGTATATACTGTTTATCAATACAGTGTTTTGAAAAGGACATCACTATGCTTTGCCAACTCAGCATCAACAACTTTGCTATTGTGCGTTTTTTGGAACTCGACTTTAAAGCCGGTATGACCAGTATTACTGGTGAGACTGGCGCGGGGAAATCGATTGCTATCGATGCCCTTGGCCTTTGTTTAGGTAATCGAGCCGACGCGAATAGCATTAGACCTGGTGCCACTAAGGCCGAAGTAAGTGCCCGCTTTTTATTAGATGATACTCCAGCCGCTAAACGCTGGCTTGAAGATAACGATCTTGAACTTGATGATGAATGCATCTTACGCCGCACGATTAGCAGTGACGGCCGCTCACGCGCCTACATAAACGGTAACCCAGTTCCCTTAGTGCAAATCAAGTCGCTAGGACAACTATTAATTGGTATTCACGGTCAACATGCCCACCACGCCATGTTAAAAAGTGAACATCAACTCACTCTATTAGATAGCTATGCTAACCATAAGATGCTGCTCGACGGTGTGACCGCCAGCTACCATAGATGTAAGACAATCGAAAAACAGCTACACCTATTAGAAATGTCCCAGCAAGAACGCTTAGCTCGAAAGCAGTTGCTGCAATATCAAGTTGAAGAGCTAAACGAGTTTGCCATTAATGAAGGTGAATTTGAGTCTATTGAAGCCGAGCACAAGAAGCTGGCGAACAGCACCGCGCTTATCGAGCTTTGCCGTAGCCAACTACACATTCTACAAGACTGTGATGAAGGCTGTGTTGAATCACTGCTAAATACCAGTATCAGCCAAGGGCAAGATCTCGAAAGCTACGATCCTGAACTGGGTAATGTCGTGGCTATGCTTAACGATGCGCTGATCCAAGTGCAGGAGAGTAGCAGTGAACTTGAACGCTACTTAGATGGCTTAGAGCTCGATCCAGAATACTTCGCTCACTTAGAGCTGCGACTCTCAAAAGCTATGCAACTTGCGCGTAAACATCAAGTATCAGGTAACGAACTCTATAAACATCACCAAAGTCTATTAGATGAACTCATGGATTTAGGCTCTGATGACGACAAACTTGACGATATACGTGAGCAACTAAGAGCAAGCCAGGCAGCCTATTTACAGCATGCTAAAAAACTCAGTCAAAGCCGCAGCCGCTACGCTAAAGAGCTTGATAAGCAAGTGACTCAGTCTATCCATGAGCTCAACATGCCTAAGGGCAAGTTTACTATTGCGGTGAATTTTAACGAGGCTGTTGTTACGCCAACGGGTTGTGACAATATTGAATTTTTAGTTTCAACTAACCCTGGTCAGCCTCTGCAGCCAATTGCCAAAGTGGCATCGGGTGGTGAACTGTCACGTATTGGTTTAGGTATTCAGGTGATCACCGCTAAGAAGGTCTCAACTCCAACCTTGATTTTTGATGAGGTCGACGTCGGTATTTCAGGGCCGACAGCTGCCGTTGTTGGTCGTATGCTTAGAAGTCTTGGTGGATCAACACAGGTATTTTGTGTGACTCATTTGCCTCAGGTTGCAGGTAATGGCCATCAACATATGTTCGTTAATAAAAGCAGTAAGGCCGGCAAAACGGAGACCTCAATGGTGACGCTCGATAAAACTCAGCGCATTGAAGAGCTCGCACGTCTATTAGGTGGCGACACCATCACCAGCAATACTCTGGCGAACGCAAAGGAACTCCTGCTTAGCTAATCTCTTTTTTAGCGAGTAAAACAAAAATGCAGAGCTAAGCTCTGCATTTTTTATTCTTTAAACAGCTATCAAGCAAAGTAGTAAGCTAAACCTTGTAAACAAAGTAGCGAAAAAATACCCGCAAGCACATCGTCAATCATAATACCAAAACCGCCATGAACCTTAGCATCAAGCCAACGAATGGGCCATGGCTTTAAGATATCGAATAAACGAAACAGTAGAAAACCAATAGCCAACCACTGCCACCCTGCTGGTGCGGCAATCATGGTGATCAACAATCCGACTACCTCATCCCAAACAATCGCACCATGGTCATGCACGCCCATATCTTTTGATGCTTTATCACAGATGTAAAAACCCGCAAGCATACAGATAACAGTCAATCCGATATACCAAGGCAAACTCAAAGGTGCCATGAGTAAATAAAGTGGAATGGCAGCGATAGTGCCAAAAGTACCCGGCGCTTTTGCCGCGAGCCCAGAGCCAAATCCTAAAGCCAAAAAGTGGATAGGATTTTTTAATGAAAGCTTAGCTAGTACAGGATCTTTAGAGAGTAAATTCATTAGTTAAAGTGCTCAAAGCCCAAATTAATAGGTTCAAATGGCTGATTTCCACTAAGCAATTGTAATTGCCCGCCAGTACATACTTGTCCAATCTGGGTAAATTTCACACCCGATTCAACGAGTGATATCTCTAGCGCACCTTTTTGAGCTTCTGGAACGGTGAATAATAGCTCATAATCTTCACCACCGGTTAATGCATAGCTTAGTGCCATCTCAGCTGACGTATTACGTTTAAGCTGTGCAGACATTGGGATATTATCGACATTAATGATAGCGCCAACTTGTGAGCTTTTAAGCACATGTTGAATATCTGATATGAGTCCATCAGAGATATCAATGGCGCTTGAGGCAAGTGTGCGCAGTGATTGCCCAGCTAGCACCCGCGGAGTAGGCCTGTAATGACGGTTTATCAGATACGCTCTGTCATCGATGTTCGCCTCAGCTTTATTACGCAGAAGATCTAAGCCTAGTGCTGAGTCCCCTAGATTTCCTGTTACATAAATCCAATCACCATTTTTAGCACCACTACGAGTCAGCCCGCTGCCTCTAGGTACCTGACCATTAATAGTGATGGTGATAGAGCGTGGACCGCGTGTGGTGTCGCCACCGATAAGTGCGACACCATAATATTCTGCTATCTCAAACAAGCCCGCACTAAAGTCAGCGAGCCAAGCCTCATCAACCTCGGGTAAGGTCAGTGCTAAGGTCATCCAAGCAGGTTCTGCGCCCATTGACGCCAAATCAGATAAGTTTACTGCAAGCGACTTATAGCCAAGCTCTTTAGCTGGCATATCAGGGAAAAAGTGTACATTTTCAACTAAAGTGTCACACGAGATGGCAATAGACTTATTTTCTGCTGGCTTAACTATGGCGCAATCATCGCCAATACCAATAACAACGTCTTTGCGAGACTGAGCGCGCCCAGTAAAAAAACTTTCGATTAATTGAAATTCTTTCACAATACCAATCACAAATTAGAGGAAGGATTCAGGGATAAATAAGGTAAGTGTAAATCAGGCCGTCACGCTAGCAAAGATTAGGAATTACTGCGCTTTGCTCAGGTGGAAAATGCATGGACTGTTCTTATCCCACTGTCAGATCTAACAAAAACGGCATCCTAGGATGCCGTTTCTATTAACTATCTATTGCGTGCTACCAGCTTATCGAGAATGCCGTTAACAAACTTATGTCCATCTTCTGCGCCGAATGCTTTTGCAAGCTCGATAGCTTCGTTAATCGCTACCTTATAAGGCACATCCTTGCGGAATGTCAGTTCATAAGTTGCTAGACGTACAATCGCTTTTTCAACTGGGTCCACTTCATCAAGTGGACGAGTCAAGAATGGAGTGATTAACTCATCCAATTGACTCTTCTTTGTTGCAACGCCACCTAATAGCTCACGAAAGTAAGCGATATCGACGCCATCAATAACTTGTTCTGTTAGAAACTCATGCTCAACATCAGCAATATTGTTACCACTTAGCTGCCATGAGTAAATGGCCTGAACGGCTAAACGGCGGGCCTTACGGCGCTCTGAAGGCTTCATTAAATTGTCCTAAATTACAGCTGTTCTTCAAGTGCTTGCAGAACGTTAACCATTTCTAGCAGACCAAGTGCAGCTTCGCCGCCTTTGTTACCTGCTTTAGTACCCGAACGCTCAATAGCTTGTTCAATGGTATCTGTGGTTAAAACGCCAAATGCAACGGGAATATCAAACTCAAGTGCTACTTGAGCCAAACCTTTATTACATTCACCTGCAACAAAATCGAAATGAGGTGTACCACCACGGATAACCGCACCTAGTGCGATGATACCGTCAAATTTTCCGCTAGCCGCGACGCGGCGTGCAGCGAGTGGCAGTTCAACAGCGCCAGGCACTTTAACTACAGTGATATTGTCATCTGCAACTTGGCCAAAACGCTTAAGAGTGTCAACCGCGCCATCGAGTAAACTATCAACAAGAAAACTGTTAAAACGTGAAACTACGATCGCAACTTTGGCGTTTTTCGATTCGATATTACCTTGAACTACGTTCATTTATCTTACCTAAATTAGCTTAATTACCCAGCATAGGGACGGAAGAGGCGGTATGATACCACAGCACTCCGCACTGATCGCTATGCAATTAATAAGAAAAGTGTGAATTTAAGCCTCAGACTGACAATCAACCTGAGGCCAGCATTTATTCTGCAATATATTCAGTTACTTCTAAACCAAAGCCTGAAAGAGAATGATAGCGCTTTGGCGAGCTTAATAAACGCATCTTTGTTACGCCCACATCCGCAAGAATTTGTGAGCCTACACCCACTTGGCGAGACGTACCTTGCCATTGTGCAGCAACAGGTGTGCTACCGTTATCTTCAGCTTCAAAAGCTTTAACTTTGGCTAGAATATCGCTGCTGTGCTCATGATTACCCAATAACACCAACACGCCACCCTCATTGCTAATGCGCTCCATCGCTTTCTCTAATGGCCAGCTACGCTGCTGATCACGCTCTGAATGCAATAAATCATTGAAGGTGTTTTGTAGATGCACACGTACTAATGTGTTTTCGGTAACGTCGCCTTTAACTAATACATGATGCAACTGGTTATCGATTGTATCGCGGTAAGTCAGCATTTCAAACTCGCCAAAACGAGTTGGCAACTTACATTTCGCTTCACGAACAACACTGGTTTCTTTGGTGTTACGGTATTCGATAAGGTCGGCAATCGTGCCCATCTTCAAGCCATGCTTTTTCGCAAAGATTTCAAGATCAGGGCGACGTGCCATGGTGCCGTCATCATTAAGAATTTCAACAATGACCGATGATGCTTCAAAACCTGCTAGGCGCGCTAAATCACAGCCCGCTTCAGTGTGACCAGCACGAATAAGTACACCACCTTCTTGCGCCATTAGCGGGAAGATGTGGCCAGGCTGCACGATATCCGATGGCTTTGCATCTTTACCCACCGCCGCAAGCACGGTTACTGCACGGTCTTGCGCCGAAATGCCCGTGGTTACGCCCTCGGCCGCTTCGATTGAAACGGTAAAGTTAGTCGAAAACTGGGCATTGTTGTTAGTGACCATCAAAGGTAAGTTAAGCTGCTGACAGCGCGCTTTAGTCAATGTTTGGCAGATAAGGCCACGGCCAAATGTCGCCATGAAATTCACAGCTTCAGGCGTCACCATGTCGGCAGCCATGATCAGATCGCCTTCATTTTCTCTGTCTTCGTCATCCATCAAGATCACCATCTTACCTAGACGAATATCTTCGATGATCTCTTCTATACTATGTAACGCCATGTTCAGACCTTTATTTTTCTCACTGTATTCTAAGTTACATGCGTCAATAACGATGAACTTAAACCAGTATCTAATGTAATGATTATTCTTGATTGTATATAGACTTGATTAAGACAAATTTAATCGTCAAATCCGCCTTAAGCCAGTCTTTATCGTAAAAAACCTGAGCGAGCTAACAATTCCATAGTCACTTCTGACTTGGGGCTGCTCTCTTGCTCTTGGGTGCCGTAACTCATTAGCCTTTCTAAATGACGGGCTATCAAGTCCACTTCAATATTAACGTTGTCGCCGGCCTTCAAATCCACTAAGGTCGTTTCACCTGCAGTGTGCGGTACTATGGTCAGCCTAAATCTATGCCCTTGCACTTCATTAACGGTTAAGCTCACACCATCGATTGTAATTGAACCTTTATGGGCGATATAGCGGCCCAGTTCTACAGGTGGTGTTAGCCAAAACTCAATCGCTTGGCCCCGAAACTGTCTGTCGTCCACATGGGCAATACCATCAACATGACCACTGACCATATGCCCACCTAAACGGGTTGTGGGGGTAACGGCTTTTTCAAGGTTAACGGCTTTTCCAACCTGATAATGAGAGAACCCCGTCAAATTGACTGTTTCGGCTGAAATATCTGCCACATAACCGTCGCTCATTAACTCAACAACGGTTAAACACACACCATTGGTGGCAATACTGTCGCCAAGTTTAACATCTGACAAATCCAGTTTTCCGCTGGCGACGGTTAAACGAATATCATCACCACGGCGCTGCACTTTTCTTAAGTGACCAACTGACTCAATAATCCCAGTAAACATAAACTAATTACTCACTCTTAACGTTAAGCGGGTGTCTTTACCCACTTTGCGCTCATCGATTAGGTTGAGGCGCGGTATGTCCATCATGGCTTGAAAATCATCTAGCGCGAGCAAATTACGCCCATGAGAGCCTAAGATTTTCATCGCTTGATACAGCACGATTTCATCTGCAAGCTCTTGGTTAACAAAGGCCCCTGCGAGTGTTGCCCCAGCTTCAACGAGTACTGAGTTACAACTCTCCCCCAATAAACCCAACAAGGCTTGCAGGTCAATACGAGAATCAACCGCGGGCAAAATTTGATGAGTCACATGAGCTGGCCAAGCTGCTTTCACATTCTCGGGGTACGCGATTGTCGACACCAACAAAATTGGGCTTGTTGTGTTAAATAAGTTTAGCTCAGCGCCAAGGCGTGCTTGACTGTCTAATACTACCCGCAGTGGTTGATGAATTTCTGCTGGGGCTAACTGGTGTGCAAGCGAGCCTAATTCGCTATGACGCACATTGAGGCTCGGATCATCAGCAAGTATCGTCTCAACACCTGTGACCAATGCACAATGGCGCGCACGAAGCCGCTGAACGTCGCTGCGCGCTTCAGGTCCCGTTATCCATTTTGACACACCATTAGACAGCGCAGTCTTACCATCGATACTCGCAGCAAGCTTAACCGTGACCCACGGCAAGCCTTTCTCCATTCGCTTTAAAAAGCCTAGGTTAACTTGCTTCGCTTCTTCGGTCATCAAGCCCACATCGACTTGAATGCCAGCCTCTCGCAGCATGGCAATGCCACGACCAGACACTTGTGGATTGGGGTCGGTAACGGCAATGACAACACGGCTTACACCGTGCTCGATTAATGCTTTAGCACAAGGAGGCGTACGGCCATAGTGGCTGCAAGGTTCTAGCGTGACATAGGCGGTAGCCCCTTTGGCATCGATTCCAGCCATATTTAAGGCGTAAACTTCGGCGTGAGGACCGCCAGCACGAATATGGTAGCCTTCGCCAACAATTTCGCCATCTTTGACGATAACGCTGCCAACACAAGGATTTGGACGAGTGGTGTAAATGCCCTTTTGTGCCAATTCAATGGCCAGGCTCATCATTTGACTGTCTTCGATAGACCACATAATGGCGGCAATTCCGATTGTTCGATTGTTTGAGGACTAAGCGGTTGGCTTAGCCCATGTAGCATAGGTTATTTTTGCAGTTTAGCGATTGCATCACCAAACTCTGAAACATCTTCAAAGGCACGATAGACAGAAGCAAAACGAATATAGGCAACTTTATCTAAGTTGACTAAGTGGTCCATCATCAGATTACCTATCATTTCTGATTTAACTTCACGCTCACCCGTCGCGCGTAAAGTCGATTTAATCTTAGTTAATGCCTGTTCAATTTGATCCATAGACACAGGTCTTTTCTCTACGGCTCTTAACATGCCACCACGTAATTTTTCTTCATCAAACGGCTGGCGACTGCCATCTTGTTTCACTACGCGAGGCATCACAAGCTCGGCACCTTCAAAGGTAGTAAAACGTTCATGGCATTGAACACACTCTCTACGTCGACGAACCTGATGGCCGTCAGCGACTAATCGCGAATCAATCACTTTTGTGTCAGTTGCGCTGCAAAATGGACAATGCATTTAGCCTCCGGTTAGAAATTAGGTAGTTTCACTCACTGAATTTAGCAAAACCTCAGAAAGTAGGCTCGAATCAAAAGTATGCTCGAATAATAACAAAAATGGCCGCATAAATGCGGCCATAGGAGTCTACCTGATTAAACGCTTAAGGTTAACCGTAAACAGGGAACTTAGCGCACAATTCCAGAACCTGACTCTTAACCCGTTCGCTAACGGCAAGATCTGAAATGTCATCTAAGATGTCACACATCCAGTTAGTTAACAGCACCGATTCTTCTTCACCAAATCCACGACGGGTAATTGCAGGTGAACCTATACGCAGACCAGAGGTCACAAATGGTGAGCGAGGGTCGTTTGGTACAGAGTTCTTGTTAACGGTAATGTTAGCATTGCCAAGAGCGGCATCAGCATCTTTACCTGTGATGTCCTTGCTGATTAAATCAAGCAAGAATAGGTGGTTTTCAGTACCACCAGATACCACATCATAGCCACGTTCAATGAACGTACGCGCCATCGCTTTAGCGTTAACAACCACTTGCTCTTGGTAAGTCGTGAACTCAGGGTCTAGTGCTTCTTTAAATGCAACGGCTTTAGCAGCAATAACGTGCATTAAAGGACCACCCTGGCCGCCTGGGAATACCGCAGAGTTTAGCTTTTTGTAGATATCTTCATCGTTAATCGCAGATAGAATCAAGCCGCCACGTGGGCCAGCTAGTGTCTTATGCGTTGTTGTTGTCACAACGTGAGCGTGTGGCATAGGGCTCGGGTAGATCCCCGCGGCAACTAAACCTGCAACATGCGCCATATCAACAAACAGGTATGCACCTACTTTATCAGCGATTTCACGGAATTTACCCCAATCAACAATGCCCGAATATGCGCTGAAACCCGCAATAATCATCTTAGGCTTGTGCTCAAAAGCAAGACGCTCAACTTCAGCGTAATCAATCTTACCTGTTGATTCATCGATACCGTACTGAACAGCATTGTATAGCTTGCCAGAGAAGCTCACATGAGAACCGTGAGTTAAGTGACCACCGTGGGCTAGGCTCATGCCTAAAACGGTATCGCCACCTTGTAGCAATGCCATAAACACAGCTGCGTTTGCTTGTGAGCCAGAGTGTGGCTGAACGTTAGCGTATGTAGCGCCAAATAGCTCTTTAGCGCGCGAGATAGCTAATTCTTCAACGATATCTACATGCTCACAACCACCGTAGTAACGCTTACCTGGGTAACCTTCAGCGTACTTGTTAGTTAGCTGTGTACCTTGAGCTTCGATAACACGAGGACTAGTGTAGTTTTCTGAAGCAATGAGTTCGATGTGCTCTTCTTGACGACGCGTTTCATCTTCAATTGCTGCAAATAGTTGTGGATCGTAATCCGCGATATTCATATCTTTTTTCAGCATTACTCACTCCAGCTGTAAAATTCTTCTAGTAGGGTTGCGCGGTATGATACAGCGCATTCGATCACAATCCCAGTATTTACAACATGAAATTACTTGCATTTCTAGATGAGAGAGTTTCGTAAAAAGCACTAATCGGTATAAATAACCACCAATACCTAGCTAACAGATTTATGCGTTAACTGTGAATGAAACTGCTCGAATTCAGATTTAAGTTCTGTATCGAATCAAGTAGAATTGCCGCCAATCAACGTAGAAAAAATACAATCAAAGAGAAATAACATGGCTCAATTTGTATATAGCATGCTTAGAGTGGGCAAGATTGTCCCGCCTAAAAAACAGATCTTAAAAGATATTTCATTAAGCTTTTTCCCTGGCGCAAAAATCGGTGTCTTAGGCTTAAACGGCTCAGGTAAATCCACCCTACTGCGCATTATGGCGGGCTTGGATACTGAAATTGAGGGCGAAGCGCGCCCAATGCAGGACCTAAAAATTGGTTACTTACCGCAGGAACCAAAACTTGATCCAAACCAAACTGTACGTGAAGCGGTTGAAGAAGCCGTGGCCGAAGCCAAAAATGCACTGGTACGTTTAGACGAAGTTTATGCGCTTTATGCCGAGCCCGATGCTGACTTTGACGCCCTTGCTAAAGAGCAGGGCCAGTTAGAAGCCATTATTCAATCGCAAGATGCTCACAACCTAGATGTAGTTTTGGACCGTGCCGCTAACGCACTACGACTACCCGATTGGGATGAGAAAATTGAAGTGCTTTCAGGTGGTGAACGCCGCCGTGTGGCAATTTGTCGCTTACTGCTTGAAAAGCCAGACATGCTGTTGCTCGACGAACCAACCAACCACTTGGATGCCGAATCGGTAGCCTGGTTAGAGCGCTTCTTACAAGAGTACACAGGTACCGTTGTGGCCATTACCCACGATAGATACTTCCTTGATAATGCCGCTGGTTGGATTTTAGAACTTGACCGTGGTGAAGGTATTCCATGGGAAGGTAACTACTCATCTTGGCTTGAGCAAAAAGATGCCCGTCTAACCCAAGAATCTGCCACAGAAAGCGCGCGTCAAAAAACAATTGCCAAAGAACTTGAATGGGTGCGCCAAGGGGCTAAAGGCCGTCAGTCTAAAGGTAAGGCGCGTATGGCTCGCTTTGAAGAGCTTAATACTAACGACTACCAAAAGCGTAACGAGACCAACGAGCTATTTATTCCACCAGGACCACGCCTAGGTGACAAGGTTATTGAAATCACTAACCTGACTAAATCTTATGGCGACCGTGTACTGATTGACGACTTGACTTTCTCAGTACCAAAAGGCGCTATCGTTGGTATTATCGGTGCTAACGGCGCGGGTAAATCAACGCTATTTAAGATGATTTCAGGTGCAGAGCAGCCAGACAGCGGCAGCGTTGAGTTAGGCGAATCTGTACAAATCGCTTCTGTTGAGCAGTTCCGTGATTCAATGAATGACAAGAACACGGTTTGGCAAGAGATCTCTGATGGCCAAGATATCATGCGCATCAACAACACCGAAATTCCAAGCCGTGCCTATGTAGGCCGCTTTAACTTCCGTGGTGGCGATCAGCAAAAGATTATCGGCAGCCTATCAGGTGGTGAACGTAATCGTGTGCATTTAGCTAAGCTTCTACAAGCTGGCGGTAACGTACTGCTACTCGATGAACCAACCAACGATTTGGACGTGGAAACCTTACGTGCACTAGAGGAAGCGTTACTTGAATTCCCTGGTTGTGCCATGGTGATTTCGCACGACCGTTGGTTCCTCGATAGAATCGCGACCCATATCCTAGATTACCGTGATGAGGGCAAGGTGAACTTCTATGAGGGTAACTACACCGAGTACTCAACATGGTTGAAAGAAACTATGGGTACTGATGTTGTTGAGCCACATCGCTTGAAGTATAAGCGCATGGTTAAATAATTCTTACACTCGATTAAACAAGGAGGCCTCATTGGCCTCCTTTTTATTATCTACTTGTCCCGTTAAGTTTACTCCCGCCTTCCTCAGCAGCTAGCGAATAAGTGGCCACCTAATAAATAGCTACCTAATGAACCTAATGAACAGTCATCTAATAAATAGATGGCCAATAAATAGATGGCTAATAAATAAATATTTTTCAACTGCGTAACAAAATACCTGCTAATTATGCGAAGATATCCATTGGTATAAAATAGCCAATTAAAAACAACAAGTCGTGCACTCGATATATTAAACGACGAACATTTATGGACGAGCAAAGCAATGGATGACAAACAGCAGCCCGCAGTAACGGCCGATAAGCTGAAGACAGAGCCCGCTGGGTCCCTTATTAGGGAAAACCAAATTAGGGAAAATAAAGTTACTGAAGAAACTGTCACAGCAGAAACAGACGTCACACCTAGCATTAGCAAGCCAAAAGCTTTTTTAAATAGTATTAATCACTTCCGTGGTATTGCGATTATCTTTATCGTCATGGCGCACTGCTATCGCCCAGCGGGTTGGCAAATTGAAACCTTTGCCGATAAAGCATGGTTTAACTTAATGATGAATGGCACGGTCTTTTTCGTGTTTATTTCCGGCTTTCTTTTTCACCATGTGTTTTATCACCGCTGGGACTACAAAAAGTATATGAAGAGCAAAACTAAATTTGTTTTCCTTCCTTATCTACTTTTGTCTCTGCCTTGGATTGTTTGGCATCTCACAGTGGGAACCGACCCCATGATGCATAAGGAAATGGCAGATATTTCCGGCCCTGCAGCGGCGGCGAGCTGGTACGTAATAACTGGCCGTACCCTTACCGCTTATTGGTATATTCCAATGGGAATGATGTTATTCGCCCTATCGCCTTGGGTCATGTATCTCATTAAAAAGCAGCAAGTACTCTACTACGCGATTCCGCTTTTAATCATTGCCATTATGGTGCATCGCCCCATATCAAACCTCAATGCGATTCAGTCTTTAGTCTACTTCTTACCCGTCTACCTGCTTGGAGTTTGGGGCTCGGCGCATCGCGATAAACTGTTCCCGTTTATCGATAAGTATTGGCTGCCGATGTTACTCACGGGTATTGCCTTAGCGCTTATACAGGCGCAATACTTTGGTGCAGGCACGCTTAATAAAGCCCCATTTGAAATGACAGTGCCAGACTTAATGCTGCCACAAAAAATCTTACTCACGCTGGTGATACTGGCAATTTTGAACAAGTTTGAGCATATCTCGATTGCACCACTACAAAAGCTAGCAGAAGTCAGTTTTGCGATTTACTTTATCCACCCATGGATAACAACGCCGTGGTGGATGCTCTATGACAGCCCAGATTTTTTGGGATTAAATGGCCAAGGTAATATCTTTACCACTTTAATCGTCACCTTAGTGGTTGTAGCTATCTCTTACTTGATTGCCATCATCATTAAAAAGCTACTCAGTAAACGTAGCCGCTATTTAATCGGCTGGTAAGTAGCAAGAACCACCCAAGTAAAACGATAAAAAAAAGAAGCAAGTTACAGTACCAATCGATACAAATAACTAATATTAAGAGTTACCACATTATGTTTAAACCTCTACTCTATGCCGCAACGCTGCTCTTGCTGTCAACGCAGCTTAGCGCCAATGAAGACTATCAATTTGATGGGCCCTACCTGATCCAAGAAGTCACAACTGATCAGAAGGCCAATGCCAGCCAAGAGTCACATCAACAGACCGCCTATTGGATCTGTAATGCAGAACTTAAAACGACTCGAGTGAGTGAGCGCACACTTAAACGCCCAGATAACTGCGGTCAGCTACCACAACCTACACTGAGTCATGCCATAAAGCAGGTCATGCCTGATAGCTACAGCGGTATAAAAAAAGTGGTCGCACTCAGTGACGTTCATGGCCAGTACGATGTATTAATCACCTTACTAAAAAATCAAAAAATCATTGATGCCGATCATAACTGGGCCTTTGGCGATGGTCATATGGTGATGACAGGCGACATGTTTGACCGCGGCGACCAAATCAACGAAGTACTTTGGTTTATGTACCAGCTAGACAGACAAGCCAAAGCGGCTGGCGGTATGCTGCACCTACTCATGGGTAACCATGAGCAGATGGTACTCGGTGGCGATCTTAGATACGTGCATCAACGTTACGACCTAGCCAGTAAACTATTAAACAGAAGTAACGATGAACTTTACGCGGATAACACCGAAATTGGTCAGTGGCTAAGAAGTAAAAATACCTTAGTTAAGATTAATGACGTGCTATATATGCATGGCGGGATCAGCAGTGAATGGTTAGAGCGCCAGTTAACTATCGAGGAAGCGAATCGTCTGTTTCGCGCTAACATAGGTCGACCTAAGGCTGAGCTAAAACAAGATGAGTTATTGAGTTTTCTATTTTATGGCAATGGACCAACCTGGTATCGAGGCTATTTTAAAGATAGTTTTACCGAAGCTGAACTCGATAAAATACTGGCTTATTTTAACGTCAAGCATATAACCGTTGGCCATACTTCTCAAAAGCGGGTACTTGGACTATTTAACAATAAGGTCATCGCCATCGATAGTAGCATTAAGCGGGGTAAGCAAGGTGAGTTGTTACTGATTGAAAATCATGAATTAGTACGAGGCCTTTTCGATGGTTCTCGCCAAGCATTGTAGCCTTTCACTCGCGATCTAGTGCACTAGGGGCATGTTTGCTACCAGTGCATTAAGTTAGAGCGCAGAACGTAGAACTTAGGACCTAGAACCTAGAACCTAGAGCCAAGTTTGCTAGTTAATGCTTGGTTAGCTTTAGTTTGAATGTTGGCCAGTTAACTATCGCTAAGCAACAGCCCTGTCATGATCAACTTCACTCCGCTTAATTTAACCCCACATAATTTAACTTCTTTGCCATCCCTCAGCTTTACCGAATACTGCTCCCTGGCTCATAGATAACCTTCCCCGCTAACCGACCGATAAAATACAAACCTAGCAAAAGCCGTAACAAAGGTTACAGCAAGTTAAAATTGCCAATAAATTGTTTGCAAAAGGTAAAGCATTAACTTCTACTTTTCTTTACTTTACATTGCTTTACCCTATGAGGTTGAAATTTTATCTAAAATAATCTCAACTTTGGCTGTGTAAGTAATCATTCATGAAATCCTCATATATTCTTATCCCTATATTATTGATTGTTGCTGGCGCAATAACCTTCAGTAGTCTGACTGAAGCGAAACGAACAGATCTCAAACAAAGACCTGTTCGCACCGTGCCTGTCGTTACTGGCATTGTTCAGCAACACGATCTTTCTCAGTCGCTGTCCTTAATCGGTAAACTTGATGCCGAGCAATCAGTTTATATCGCCCCGCAAATTGCAGGTAAGATAAAGTCTATTCTAGTCAGCACAGAGCAAAAAATTGATAACGACCAGATACTGATCCAGCTTGATGACGCAAAAGCACAAGCAGCCCTTGCTGAGGCAGCCGCCTATTTAGCCGATGAAAAACGTAAGTTAAAAGAGTTTCTAAAACTGATAGATAAAAATGCTATCACCCAAACTGAAATTGACGCCCAAAAAGCCAGTGTCGATATGGCGAGCGCTCGTTTAGCCGCCGCACAGGCCGACCTTGATTATCACTATTTAACTGCGCCATTTGCCGGCACTGCAGGCCTGATTGATTTCAGTCAAGGCAAAATGGTCACCGCAGGTACAGAGCTATTAACCCTAGATGACTTATCCAGCATGCGTCTTGATCTGCAGGTACCGGAAAATCACCTGTCACAACTCAGCGTTGGCATGAGAGTCAGCGCCAAAAGCCGTGCATGGCCAAATACAGACTTTATCGGCAAGGTTATCGCCATTGACTCACGAGTCAATCAAGACACCTTAAATCTTAGGGTGAGAGTGCAATTCAATAATCCAAACCTGCAGCTAAAACCGGGCATGATGATGTCAGCAACCCTGCTATTTCCAAGTGTGTCTGAACCCGTCATTCCGGTACAAGCACTTGAATACTCAGGCACTAACCGTTTTGTGTATGTCATTGACGAAAACGGAATTGCCAAACGCACTAAAGTGACCCTTGGCGCTCGCATCGAAAATGAAGTGTTAATTACCGGCGGGCTAAGCATTGGTGACAAAGTCGTTGTACAAGGTTTAGTCAATATGCGTGACGGGCTACGCGTAGACGATTTAGCCGACGTTGCACTAGCACACAAAGAAGATGCAAAAGAGACGGCTAAAGAGCAACAAGCACGAGGAAGCATCTAAATGTGGTTGTCTGATGTTTCAGTAAAACGCCCTGTTGTCGCCATCGTCTTAAGCCTATTACTGTGTGTATTTGGCGCGGTATCCTTTAGTAAGCTTGCCGTGCGTGAAATGCCCGATGTAGAAAGCCCTGTGGTCACCGTTATGACCACCTATGAAGGTGCTTCTGCAACCATTATGGAAAGCCAAATTACTACCGCACTTGAAGGCGAGTTAACCGGTATTAGCGGTGTCGACCAAATTGAGTCGGTGACCCGAAACGGCATGTCACGTATTACAGTGACCTTCCTTTTAGGATGGAATTTAACCGAAGGGGTCAGCGACGTTCGTGACGCGGTAGCGCGTGCACAACGCCGACTTCCCGATGAAGCCAACGACCCTATCGTATCAAAGGATAACGGTACCGGTGAGCCTTCTGTTTACGTCAACTTAAGCTCATCTGTCATGGACAGAACGCAGTTGACCGATTACGCTCAGCGTGTTTTAGAAGATAGGTTCAGCCTTATCTCTGGCGTGAGCAGTGTTGATATCTCAGGTGGTTTGTACAAGGTTATGTATGTACAGCTTAAGCCTGAGCTAATGGCTGGCCGCAATGTCACCGCATCAGATATCGTCAGCGTGCTCAATAAAGAAAACGTTGAAACACCCGGCGGTGAAGTGCGAAACGACACCACCGTGATGGCGGTACGCACAGCGCGTATGTATCAAACTCCTGAAGATTTTGACTACCTCGTTATTCGCACTGCAGCCGATGGTACACCTATTTATCTTAAAGATGTCGCCAATGTATTTATTGGTGCGATGAATGAAAACTCAACGTTTAAAAGCGATGGTGTGGTCAATATTAGCTTAGGCGTTGTACCGCAGTCTGACGCCAATCCGCTTGAAGTGGCTCAAGACGTCCACAAAGAAGTGGAGCGTATTCAAAAATTCTTACCCGAAGGCACTAAACTGATTGTCGATTATGACTCAACAGTGTTTATTGACCGTTCAATTGACGAAGTGTTTAGTACTTTAGCTGTAACGGCCTTGCTGGTTGTCTTAGTACTGTACATCTTTATCGGCCAAGCAAGGGCGACGTTAATTCCGGCAGTGACTGTCCCTGTGTCACTGATTTCAGCTTTTATTGCTGCCAATATGTTGGGTTATTCGATTAACCTACTCACCCTCATGGCACTTATCCTCTCTATTGGCCTTGTGGTCGATGATGCCATCGTGGTGGTGGAAAATATCTTCCACCATATTGAAAAGGGCGAGCCTCCTCTCTTAGCTGCCTATAACGGTACTCGAGAAGTCGGCTTTGCGGTTATTGCAACCACCGCCGTACTGGTCATGGTTTTCCTACCTATCTCCTTTATGGAGGGTATGGTCGGCCTGCTATTTACCGAATTTTCGGTAATGCTAGCGGTCTCAGTGCTGTTCTCGTCACTTATTGCGCTAACCTTAACACCGGTATTAGGCAGTAAGTTACTAAAAGCGAACGTTAAACCAAACCGCTTTAACCTCTGGGTTGAGTCAATATTTAGCAAACTAGAACACGCCTACCGCAAGATGGTAAGTAAGGCAGTGTCATTTAGAGTTGCCGCTCCCCTGGTCATTATTGCCTGCATTATAGGTAGCGGCTGGTTAATGCAGCAAGTGCCCGCTCAGCTAGCCCCCCAAGAAGATAGAGGCGTTATCTTTGCCTTTATTAAAGGCGCTGAAGGCACCAGTTATAACCGTATGGCAGCCAATATGGAGATTGCGGAAGATAAGTTAATGCCGCTATTAGGCCAAGGTGTGGTCAAGTCTTTCAGTGTGCAAGCACCAGCCTTTGGCGGCCGAGCAGGTGATCAAACAGGCTTTGTCATCATTCAACTTGAGGACTGGAACGAAAGAACCGTTAATGCGCAGCAAGCCCTAGGTGTCATTGCCAACGCGTTAAAAGGCATTCCCGATGTTATGGTGCGCCCGCTATTACCCGGTTTTAGAGGTGGCTCGAGCGAACCGGTTCAGTTTGTACTTGGTGGCAGTGATTACCAAGAGCTCTTTAAATGGGCACAAGCTTTAGAAGAGGAAGCACTTTATAGTCCAATCTTTGAAAGCCCTGAAATCGATTATAAAGAAACCACACCGGAGCTTGTGGTCACAGTTGATAAAGAACGCGCTGCAGAGCTTGGGATAAGTGTTGCCCAAGTGTCTGAAACCTTAGAGATCATGCTAGGCGGTCGCAGTGAAACCACCTTTGTTGAGCGCGGTGAAGAATACGATGTTTACCTTCGCGGTAACGAAAACAGCTTTAGTAACGTAGCAGACTTAAGCCAAATCTATATGCGCTCAGCCAAAGGTGAACTAATCACCCTAGACACCATCACCCACATCGAAGAGGTGGCGTCAGCACAAAAGCTAAGCCATAACAATAAACAGAAATCAATCACCTTAAAGGCCAATTTAGGTGAGGGTTATACGTTAGGCCAGGCATTGGACTTTCTTGACCAGAAAGCCATTGAGATGCTGCCAAGCGATATTTCGGTTGCCTATACTGGCGAGTCTAAAGACTTTAAAGAAAACCAAAGCAGTGTGTTTATGGTCTTTGGTTTAGCTCTGCTGGTAGCCTATCTTGTTTTAGCCGCGCAGTTTGAAAGCTTTATTAACCCATTGGTCGTCATGTTTACTGTTCCTATGGGAGTATTTGGCGGTTTCTTAGGTTTGTATTTAACTGGTCAAGGCCTGAATATTTACAGCCAGATAGGCATGATAATGCTGATTGGCATGGTAACTAAAAATGGTATTTTGATTGTTGAATTTGCTAACCAGCTACGTGATAAAGGTCTTGAGATCGAACAAGCGATTATCGATGCCTCTGTAAGACGCTTGCGCCCCATTCTAATGACAGCCTTTACCACCTTAATTGGCGCAATCCCGCTTATCCTGTCTACAGGAGCAGGCTCTGAAAGCCGGATAGCCGTTGGTACAGTGGTGTTCTTTGGCATGGCCTTTGCCACCTTTGTGACCTTGCTAGTGATCCCCGCTATGTATCGCTTGATCTCTGGAGCAACTAAATCACCCGGTTTTGTCGAGTCACAACTTGATAAAGCCATTGCAGAACATCTGCATTCAAACCCCGCAAAACAATAGCGTAAGTTCCCGTTTTTGCGTAAAAAAGGAGCTCATTGAGCTCCTTTTTGTTTATATGGCAATCCACTTACCTTACCGATACTGCTGCGATTTAATCAATTCTTTCTATACTAAAAGGTATCAAGGTTGCTAAATCACACATAAACAGCCGTTATTCACGCTCGAATAATGACTTATAGCGTTAGGTGGAACTTATGCAGGAAGCAGAGTTTAAACAAAAAGATTGGCAGGAAGCCGAACCAAGGATCTACGAGACAGTTTTTATTAATGGGCAATTTATCGCAGAGCGCCGCTTAAGTGGCAACCAAAGTAAATACCCTCACAGTCCTCATTTAGATGTCTACGATCGCCGACAATCAGATAATAATGACTCCCATCTGGTAGATCTCTACATTTAGCGATAATTTTCCCAATACTGGACTTCACTCAATAGCCAAGCTGCGCTATTGTCTTTGCTTGCCAATGAAAAGTAACCTCAGTGCTGCAACAATAATGTTCATCATTAAGCTATAGCACGCTAACCCAATGAGTACTCTGTGAAAAAAATTGCCCTTTTTGTTGATGTACAAAACATCTATTACACGTGCCGCCAAGCATACGGACGGCAATTTAATTACCGCAAACTGTGGCAACATTTAGGCTATGAAGGTGACATAGTTCAAGCGACCGCTTATGCCATTCATCGCGGTGATGATGGCCAGCTCAAGTTTCAAGATGCATTAAAACACATAGGGTTTGAGGTAAAACTTAAGCCTTTTATTCAGCGCAGCGATGGCTCAGCTAAAGGCGATTGGGACGTAGGTATTACCATTGACATCATGGAAGCCGCAAGTGAAGTCGACGCGGTGATTTTGCTATCTGGCGATGGTGACTTTGATCTGTTAATGCAAAAAATAAAACAAAGATATGGTGTTGAAACCCAAGTTTATGGCGTGCCTAGTTTAACGGCCAAATCACTGATTGACTCAACTGAACAGTTCCACGAAATCAATGACAGCTTACTGCTGTAACAGTGACATTTTTTGAGTGAGCGACAAGTGTTATGGCGGACTATCTGTCCGCCATAATTTATTTATCCAGTTAACAGCCATTACTTTTCAGGTGCGTTGCTACAAGCCCGTTAACAGCTTATTGTTCAAGTGCAGTCGTATAACAACGCCTGATAACGCTTTGCCTGTGAATGCCAATCAAATCTCTGCGCCTTGGCGCTTTGTTGCATAGCATTCCAACGTGCACTTCCCACCATAGTGGTAGCCTCATCAAAGACCTGCAATAGCGCCGCGCCCTGAGATGGAATATCTCCCCCCTCAAAGGTAAAACCTGTTTCTAGATGATGTACCGTATCTTTAAGGCCACCGATCCGATTAACTAAACAGAGCTGCCCCGCGCGCATCGCCAACATTTGGCTGATCCCACAAGGTTCAAACGAGCTGGGCATTAAAAATAGTGAACCTAGCTTGTAAAGCTTATCGGATAGCTGTTCATCATAACCATCTAAGAAAATAAACTGTTGATGTTTAGCCGCTATGTCTGAAAACTCACGGGCTATCTCTGCATCACCGCTCCCCAGCATGACAAAACGTGCATTAACATCGAAAGCTGCCATGCGTATCAGCAAGGCCTCTAATACCGTGCGGCCTCGTAAAGTGCAGTCGTCATTGTCGATCTCAAAACGGCTACGCAGCAACATCACCTTCTGATCCGTTAGGCGACCAACTGAGGTCATGATAAACCTAGTATCTTCAGTGTGAGTGGCCTCTTTTGCATTGGCACTGTTTAAATCGATATGATGAGTCACCTCTGCCAGCCATTGCTGCAAACGCCATTGAGCAATAAAGTCTTGCGTTCTTACCTGTGCCTTGCCCACCTGCCATTGAATAATCGTGTTTAACGCCTGCTCGATAAACTGCCTAGTTAAATCGACTCGGCCTTGTTGATTGGCTTTCTTGCTAGGCTTTTTCTTGTTAGCCTCTTGCTTGGTAACTTCAGCACCTACATTGCTGCAATGCTCGTTATCACCGCCTTGTTCGACCTCTTTTTCAACATCTGCCAGTGCTTGTGGGTACATACAGCCATTAAGTATACCCACCAGGTTGTTGCGATTACGCTGATGTTGCAAGTCCAGCTCTAAGCCCTCACCACCAAAGAAACCCTGCTCGGGTAATGAGGGGCTGAGCACCTCTAAGGCATAACTTGGCGATACCAGGTGAACCTTATCACTGAGAACAATACCTGCCCGCATTGGGTTAATGCAGTTGCTATAGCGTGGATCTTTAATCAAGCTGCATTGCAGTTCAGTAAGCTCGGCACTTAAGTGCGGATACCAGGCTGCAAATGACGATGCCTCATCGTTAAAAGGCCTGATCCCCTGCAATGCCAAATTATGAATACTGAACACACAAGGTAAATCTTGCAAAAAACCATAGCGACTATCGAAGGCACGCAGCACCGCAAATAATCCGTTATGCCAATCATGCAGATGAATATGACTCGGTTTATCAGCAAAGTACTGCGCTCCGTCTTCAGTTAGAAAATCGATGCGCAGCGCTTCTGCAACAGCAAGATTAAACAAGGCAAACTTAGTTGCATCTTCTGCAAATGGTCTAGAGGCCTCACCTTGAGAATAAGCGCCATGACTGCCATGAAAAAGTGGATGTTCAAATAAGTAGAAATGACTATTAGCAAGCTTAGGGTTTAGCGCGCGGTACACGCCGACCTGTTGCTTTTTCCCTGAAAACTCAACGTCAACATCTGCCAGCCAATGTGCATTGGCCGCCGCTATCAATGAGCCAAAACTTGGCATTGCCACATCAACGGCAATATTGAGCTCCGCTAACGCCACTGGTAAGTCATTGATCACATCGGCCATGCCGCCAACTTTCGCGCCTGGAATCGCTCCGTTTTCAGCGGCCAGCATTAATACCCGAGCCTGGGTGGTTTCAGTAGGCGCACGATTAAGCTCATTGCTTAGCGTATGGTTTTGGCTCAGACCATTACCCACGTTCAGCGCCTGAGTCTGGTTGTCGATATTATTGTGCGGCAGCATAAATCACTCATACCCCACAGGTAAGCCCAACATATCTCGCGTGACTAACACTTTACCTTTTTCCGAAACTCTAAAGCCTTTGGCTTTGTCATGCTC
Source organism: Shewanella sp. 0m-6 (assembly GCF_052977325.1). Taxonomy (NCBI): domain Bacteria; kingdom Pseudomonadati; phylum Pseudomonadota; class Gammaproteobacteria; order Alteromonadales; family Shewanellaceae; genus Shewanella; species Shewanella sp. 0m-6. The sequence goes on along the minus strand of NZ_JBRIMD010000023.1, from coordinate 16,580 downwards.
GTGGTTATAGCCAATCACAGTCCCTTCGGGAATAATGCAGCCCCTGTCTATAATCGCATTTTTGATTTTGCAATTTCGTAGCACCACCACATCAGGCAAGATAACCGAGTCTTCGACACTGGAAAATGAACACACTCGCACTTCATTAAATAGCACACTGCGGCGCACCGTTGAGCCAGAGATAATGCAGCCACCAGAAATAATCGAGTCCAATGCCATGCCGCGACGTTCATCATCGTCAAATACAAATTTAGCTGGCGGCAGTTGCTCTTGATACGTCCAAATCGGCCACTTGGCGTCATAAAGGTTAAGTGCTGGTGTCGGTGATAGCAGCTCCATATTGGCTTGCCAAAACGAATCTAATGTCCCCACATCACGCCAGTAAGCTTCCTCGTTCGGAAAGGCACTGCGAAAACGGTGGGCAAACACTTGGTGCTCTTTAATAATGGCTGGAATGATATCCTTGCCAAAATCCCGATCTGAATCTTCGTTTTGAGCATCACGCTTAAGTTGATCAAATAAGAACTCTGTATTAAACACATAGTTGCCCATAGAGGCTAAACACATCTCAGGGTTTTCAGGTAAATGCTTAGGTAATTCAGGTTTCTCTTCAAAACCTAAAATACGTTTGGTTTCATCCACTTCAACCACCCCAAATGCACCAGCGGCCTCTGCAACCGGAACCTCTAAACAGGAAACTGTCATATCAGCCCCCGATTCAACGTGAGTTGCCAACAACCCCGCATAATCCATGCGATATACGTGATCGCCCGATAATATCATCACGTATTTGGGCAACTCGTGGCGAATAATATCAATGTTCTGAAACACTGCATCAGCCGTACCTTGGTACCAGTTTTCCGAGTAACGTTGTGATGCTGGTAAGATCTCAACCGACTCACCCAGCTCCTTCTTAAAGTGCCCCCAACCGCGCATCACATGACGGATCAGTGAATGAGATTTATATTGAGTCACCACACCAATCTTGCGGATCCCAGAATTAATACAGTTAGATAACGGAAAATCGATAATGCGAAATTTGCCTCCAAAATATAATGAAGGTTTAGCGCGCCAGTCCGTCAGTTCATGTAAGCGAGAACCTCTGCCCCCCGCAAGAATAATGGCATAAGTATCGCGGGTTAAGTTACTAATATAACGTGGGTTGGTGATAGTCATTAGCGTTCACTCCTTGAACAAAAATCGAGATTATGTCGTGCGTTATTTACCTGAGTCTGTATCTGTTCCATGGTTAAGCCTTCCAGATTTCGTCACGATAATTAGCGATGGTGACATCACTAGAGAAACGACCGCTTGCAGCAGTGTTACGGATACTCATTTGTGTCCATGTGATCGGATTTTTATAGGCTCTGGACACTTTCTCTTGCGCTAAACGGTATGACTCAAAGTCTGCGGCTATCATCCATGGGTCATTTTTATTGGTGATGGCATCAATGATTGGTGAGAAGATCCCTTGTTCAAGCAGGCTAAAATGACCACTTTTAAGTAGCGCCAACACTTCACTTAAAGCCGGAGAAGCATCAATAAAATGCTGCGGACAATAATCTTGGCGCTGACGCATCACCTCTTGAGCATCTAGCCCGAACAGGAAAAAATTGTCTTTGCCCACCTCTTCGAGCATCTCAACATTGGCACCATCTAAGGTGCCGATGGTTATGGCACCATTCATCATAAACTTCATATTGCCAGTGCCCGACGCTTCTTTACCTGCTGTCGAAATTTGCTCTGACAGATCTGTCCCTGGGCAGATTTTTTCCATCGCGCTGACGTTATAATTGGGTAAAAAGGCTACGCGTAAATACTTAGATACCGCGGGATCGCAATTGACCATGTGAGCTACATTACTGGCAAGCTTAATGACCAGTTTGGCCATGGCATAACCCGGCGCGGCTTTACCGCCAATCAGTACGCAGCGGGGGACCAGTTCACTGGTATGGCCTTGCTGAATTTGGTGGTATAGATGGATAACATGCAAGATATTGAGTAACTGGCGTTTGTATTCATGAATACGCTTAACTTGCACATCAAACAGCATCTCAACATCAAAATCGACGTCGCACTCGGCTTTAATCAATTGTGCCAGCTTTGCTTTATTATTCTGTTTGACCTGACGCCACTCTTGCAGGAAAGCGTTGTCATCAGTAAAGGCATTCAAGGCATTGAGATGACTCAAATCTGTCACCCACTCATCGCCCAAACGCCTGGTCAGCAATGATGCGAGCTCCGAATTACAATGGGCTAGCCAGCGCCTTGGGGTGACACCGTTTGTCTTGTTATTAAACTTTTCAGGCCATAGCTGATAGAAGTCTTTAAACAAGCCCGACACCAAGAGCTTGCTATGCAGCTCTGCCACGCCATTAACCGAAAAGCTTGCCACAATTGCTAGGTAGGCCATGCGCACATGGGGTTCACTGCCCTCTTCGATAATTGACATTGCCGCCAGTTGCTGTGCATCTCCAGGCCAGTGATGCGCCACTTGCTCTAAATAACGGGCGTTGATCTCATAAATAATCTCTAAAATCCTAGGCAACATGTGCGCCAACATCCGTACAGGCCAGCGCTCAAGCGCTTCAGGTAATAGTGTATGGTTGGTATACGCCATGGTTTGTGTTACCACTTGCCACGCGGCATCCCACTCTAAAAAGTGTTCATCAATTAACAGCCGCATTAACTCAGGAATGGCAATGCTCGGGTGCGTATCGTTTAGCTGCATCACATTAAATTTGGCAAATTGGCTAAAATCATTACCGCGGCGCTGAACCCAGGTTCTCAGTAAATCTTGTAAGCTGGCAGAGCTAAGAAAGTATTGCTGCCTTAAGCGCAGCTCTTTACCGTTTTCACTGGCATCGTTTGGATAGAGCACCATAGTGATCTGCTCAGCCATGTTCTTTCGCGCCACCGCCTCGGTGTAATCGCCTTGATTAAACTCTTCTAAGTCAAAATCATCGGTAGCTTCTGATTTCCATAACCTTAAGGTATTGATACGATTATTTTGATAGCCAGGAACCGGCATGTCATAGGCGACAGCTAACACATCTTGCGTATCTAACCAGACCACATTACGACGACCACTTGGGTCAACATAACTACTGGTGTGGCCAAAAAATGGCACTGTGACATTATGCTCAGCAACCCGTACTTCCCATGGGTTACCCTCTCGAAGCCAGCGATCAGGGCGCTCTACTTGAAAACCCTCCACCAGCTTTTGCGCAAACATACCGTATTCGTAACGAATGCCGTAACCTGTGACGCACAGATCTAAACTGGCGCAGCTATCAAGAAAACAAGCCGCCAAGCGGCCCAAGCCACCATTACCCAATCCTGCGTCATGCTCCATCTGCTCAATCTCTTCGAGCTCTACCGCATAGCTTTGTAACACCTCTTTAGTTTGCTGCAACAGATCTAGGTTCATAACGGCGTTTCCCATGGCCCGCCCCATAAGAAACTCTAATGACAGGTACGCCACCTGCTTACGCTCAAACTGACAATCGGCTTGACGAGTGGCGCGCCAGCTTTCAAGCATTTGCTCCTTAACACTTAAAGCCAAGGCATTAAACAACTCTTGCTTGTCATGTAAGTCTCGACCGAGTCCATTATTAACATGACGCTGCATTCTAGCCCCGAGCGAACTGCAAGGGTCAATCGCTTGAATCGCTTCTAGGCCTTGCTCCTGCTCCTTGATTACAGCCGATGTTTTATCTTTGCTTTGTTTTTTAAGCGAGGTCTTAGCGCTTGTTTTTACAGGCGTCGTCATGCAGTCACTCCTTTAGATTGGGCGTAAAACAACATTACACTTCTGTCTTGTAACAATAAGGTTTGTTGGGGCTCGAGCGTAAACTGCGACTTTGCGTCAAGGCAGACTTGGCCGCTAAAATGCTCACTATGAGTATCGATAAGTCGCTGCCATGGGGAGAAATTGGCTAGCGTGGGGGCGGTGAACTGTAATGCTTGCTCGTCGCTATTAAGCATTAACAGTAAGGCTTGTTGCTTACCCGATGTCCCCTCTAATTCACCACTTAAAATAAGACTTAAACTGCGAGTTTGTCCTTCAGCCCAAAGCACCTTACTCATGGGCTCAGCTTGACGGCAAAACCAATGTAACTGTGGTGAATCATCAGAGGAGTCGTTATGGATATAACGCTTGTAACACAGCGCTCTGTAACGTTTTCTTAGCGCGATGAGCGCCTGAGTAAACAGCAAACGTTGTTGCTGCCAATCTGCCAGGTTCCAATTAAGCCAGGTAAGCGGATTATCTTGGCAGTAAGCGTTATTGTTGCCTTGTTGGCTGTGGCCAAATTCATCGCCTGCCAGTAACATGGGCACACCTTGGGACAACATTAAACAGGTCAAAATATTACGCGCCTGTCGATGACGTAATGACTGGATCTCAGCCTGCTCGGTCTGCCCTTCTACGCCGTAATTACTGCTAACGTTTTCTTGGTGTCCATCGCGATTATCTTCGCCATTGGCGTGATTATGACGCTCGCTGTAACTCAAAAGATCTTGTAAGGTAAAACCGTCGTGACTGGTTATAAAGTTGATGCTCGCGCAGGGGCCACGCTTTGACGGCTCAAACAGATCACTTGAGCCATGAAATCGGCGCGCAAGCTCTGGCAACATACCCATATCGCCGCGCCAAAACCGCCTTAAGGTATCGCGATATCGATCATTCCACTCGCTCCACCCTTGTGGATAGCCCCCCAACTGATAACCGCCCGGACCAATGTCCCATGGCTCAGCGATCAATTTCACTCGATTAAGCACGGGATCTTGCGCGATAGCATCAAAAAAACCGGATCCCGGATCAAATCCATAGGCCTCCCGCCCAAGCGCGCTGGCCAGATCAAACCGAAAACCATCAACCCCCATCACCTCGACCCAATATCGTAACGAGTCGAGAACCAGTTGTAACACCCGCGGGTGAGTGATGTTCAAACTGTTGCCACAGCCTGTGTCATTAATATAAAAGCGTTTATCGTTCGCCAGTAAGCGGTAATAGCTTAGGTTATCTATGCCTTTAAAACTCAGCGTAGGTCCAAGGTGATTTCCTTCACCGGTATGGTTGTAAACCACATCGAGGATCACCTCGATACCGGATTGATGCAGCGCGCTCACCATTTGGCGAAACTCGTCAATGTTACCTTGGCTTAAATATGCGTTGTGGGGGGCAAAGAACCCAAGGCTGTTGTATCCCCAGTAATTGGTTAGCTGTTTATCTTGCAGAAACGCTTCGGAGATAAAGCTATGGACGGGCAACAACTCAACTGCCGTCACCCCTAACTGTTTGAGATATTGCAGTACGCTAGACTGAGCTAAACCGAGAAAAGTGCCTTTAAAACGTGGTTCAATCTGGGGATGCTGCTGAGAAAAGCCTTTTACATGCAGCTCATAGATAATGCTTTGCTCTAGTGCTGTTGGCTCATATCCACTCATATTGCCGCTATGATTGCCGCTATGACAGCCAACTTCATTATGACGATATGCAGCTTGAACTATGTGATTGAGTGGGGCTATTGGGGGCAGATTTCGACAATCAACCACCTTACACTTTGGCATATATTGGCTATTATCACGCAGATCTAAGCATAAATCCTGATCGCTACTCTTGTCATAGTTGCCGCTCTTATCATGTGCACTTCCCACATCATCAGCAGTTTGCACCTGATAAGCATAGTGACTTTCGTGCTCAATAAACTCACCCACCCACTGCTTAGCGTAAGGGTCGAGTAACAGTTTGTAAGGGTTAAATCTGTGCCCTGAATGAGGTTCATATAAGCCATCAACCCGGTAACCATAAACCTGAGCGGCATCTACGCCTTGCAAATACACGTGCCAAACCTGTTGTGTGTTTTCGGTCAATACGATTTGCTGGGTTTCAAAACGACCGCTGCGGTCAAATAAACACAGCGTGACTTTGGTTGCATGGGCAGAAAACAGCGCAAAATTAACCCCATTGTCATCTAAGGTCGCCCCAAGAGGGTAAGGTCTTCCCTTCAGTACTTGCACGCTTTAGCCCCGACCTAAGACTAAACAAGCAAGTGGAGCAATCGTGATCTCAGCACTATAAGCCAGTCCCTGATAGGGCTGTTCTTGCGCTAAAATAACGCCATTATTGCCGACATTGCTGCCACCATAAGCCTGACTATCACTATTGAGTAATTCGATATAATCATGCTTATCGGGTAAACCGATACGAAAGCCTTCATGCACCTGTGGCGTCATATTGATAATAAAGATAATTGGGCTCTCGCCTTTTTTACTATCACCTTGTTTACTATCGACGGCCCTGCTACTGCGCATAAAGCTAAAAATACAGCTTTGGCTGTTATTGCAATCTAACCAACGAAACCCGTCAGGTTCGCCATCTAGCTGCCACAATTGCTCACTCGACTGATAAAGTCTATTGAGATCTTTAAGCCACAATTGCACTCCTTGATGGGGCGCGTATTGCAGCAGATGCCAATCTAAACTCTTGTTATGGCTCCATTCATCACGCTGAGCAAACTCACTGCCCATAAACAGCAACTTTTTCCCCGGATGACCCCACATAAAGCCATAATAGGCTCTTAGGGTGGCAAATTTTTGCCTATCATCATTGGGAATTTTGTGCAGTAAAGAGCCTTTACCGTGTACCACTTCATCGTGGCTAAGCGCCAAAATAAACTGCTCGGTATATTGGTACACTAAGCTGAATGTCAATTCTTGGTGATGGTGTACTCGGTAAATCGGGTCGCGCTTAATATAACCTAAGCTGTCATTCATCCAGCCCATGTTCCACTTAAAGCCAAAGCCCAAATTGTGTGAGCCGTGTCGCTCGGCGTCTTGCGCATCAAGCATATGAGTGACCCCCGGCCAAGCGGTAGACTCCTCGGCTATCATGCAGATCCCCGGAAACGCTTGGTACATGCGCTGATTCAGCGCCTGTAAAAAGTCAATGGCCGCTAAGTTTTCTCGACCACCAAACTCATTAGGCTGCCACTCTCCGGGTTCTCGGCTGTAATCGAGATAAAGCATAGATGACACGGCATCTAACCTGAGTCCGTCAAAATGAAACTCTTTGAGCCAATAGCACGCATTACTCAACAGGTAGCTTTGTACCTCACCGCGGCCATAATTATAGATAAGCGTGTCCCAATCAGGATGTTCCCCCTGGCGAGGATCGTTATGTTCATACAGGCAACTCCCATCAAACTGAGCTAATCCATGGGGATCTTTTGGAAAATGCGCCGCCACCCAATCTAAGATCACTGCGATCCCAGCTTGATGGCAGGCATCAATAAAAGCTTTAAGGGCTTGGGGATCACCAAAACGACAAGTAGGCGCAAACAAGCCAACAGGCTGATACCCCCAAGAGCCATCAAACGGATACTCGCTGATTGGCATTAACTGTAAATGGGTAAAGCCCATATCAACGACATAGGGAATAAGCTGTTCAATCAAGTCTTGATAGTCAAAATACTCTTCACCCTGCTCACCTTTACGCCGCCATGATGCTAAGTGAACTTCATAAATTGACATCGGCGCTTGATGCCATTTGACCTTAGCGCGAGCCTGAAGCCATTGGCTATCTTGCCATTGATATAAAGTTTGCTGCGGCACCAAAGAAGCATTACTTGGCGCAGCTTGCATCGCCTTGGCATAAGGATCGGACTTTTCTAACCGTTCGCCATGGCAGCTCACAATTTCAAATTTGTAATGTTGACCCCCTTTGGCGCTGGGAAGAAAAATCTCCCATAAACCATTGGCCAAATGCTGACGCATAACATGAACGGCGCCGTCCCAATGATTAAAATCCCCTAGAAGCGAGACTCGCTTTGCATTGGGAGCCCATACACAAAAATGCACCCCCTCGATACCTTGAACGCTGCGCCAGTTAGCACCCAGAAACTGGTAAGCGTGCTCTTGTCGACCTTCACCAAACAGATATACGTCATCATCAGCTAACAAACTCGGGAATTGGTAAGGGTCAATAATATCTTCTTGGCTCAAAGGGTATTGCACGCGCAATAGATACAAAAAAGGTTTAACTCTACGCCCCATAATGCCGCTAAATATCCCCTCTTCATTATGTCTCTCTAGGCTGGCAACTTTACGACCTGTTTTATAGCAAATGACCTCAACACTTAGCGCACCACGCAAGAAGCAACGTACACTCAAAGCCTTACCTTGATTAATACTGTGCATGCCTAGCAAACCAAATACGTCTACATATTCGCTATTAAGTAGCGCAATATCGCCACCGCTTTGCAATTCACCAGCATGTTGAGTCATAGCAATAGAGTTCATAGAAGGTTGTCCGTATTGGTGTGGTTTGAATATTCAGAAATTGACGAGCTTGCACTCTCAAACGTCTTGTCCCTGCACAGCTCTGAGCCAGTATCACTGCTGCTATGTTGAACTGCGTCCTTAGTATTAGCGGCAAAACCCGCCATGCGACCTGCCGACACTTGCAGCATCAAATGCTGCACGCGGTCATCTTTTGCTATCTCAGCTAATGTTTTAGGTAAGCGTCGCTGCCAGTTAGGGTATTGCTGCCACGTGCCCGGCACATTAACGCTTAAACGCTCTAATGTAAGATCGCACAGCTGTACACTAAATAATTCAGCATTACCGGCTGCACTCACCTTTATCCAAGCCTGTAACAATTGCGGATAATCAATCTCATGTAATTTGCACTGACTAGACATCGCACCTTGGTTGATCAACAGATTGAGCAGTTGTATCTTATTCTTGGCGCGCTCATCTTGTGCAAGCTTAAGCGCTTCATCACTATCAATAAGCTCAAGCGAGCGACGTAAGTACAAGTCGCTACCTTGCCACCAGGCTTTTAATGTTGGGACATCATGATTGGCTAACATCATTAAACAACGACGTTTATAATCCGCCGGGGGAGTAAACTGATCATCTTGCTTATTGAAATAAAACAATTGGTTTGACATCACCCCTGCAGCTTGCAAGCGACACACTATTTCTGGCGGAATCAAGCCTAAATCTTCACCAATAATCTGGCAGCGAGCACGCTGACTTTCGATGCATAAGATCGCAATCAAGCAATCCTGCGGATAATAAACATAAGCCCCGCCACCAAGCTCGCTATCCTTTGGCCACCACCATAAACGCAGTAGTGACATAACATGATCGATACGAAGGGCCCCGCAAGACTGCATATTCGAGCGTAATAAATCGATAAAATGCTGATAACCAGTGGATTTAAGCGCGATTGGATCAAAAGGAGTCAGTCCCCAGTTTTGCCCCTGAGGTGCAAACTCATCGGGCGGCGCGCCAATACTGGCATGGGTACAAAATAACTCAGGCTGAGACGCGACTTCACAGCTATCGGCCGATACCCCAACGGCAAGATCGCGGACTAGCCCGATAGACATCTGCAACTGTTTAGCGTGCAATTGACACTGGGCTAACTGCTGCTCAGCGATAAACTGCAAGTAAGCAAAAAACTGCGGTTCGTCACGGTTACACTTTTGGGCTGCAGACTGATGCTGGCAAAACTGGTTAAGCGCCGCGCCTTGCTCGCAGACAAATTGTTTAAATAGCCGCGCTCTAGGTGTATTAACGTCTAGGTGTTGCTGACAAAATGCCTGATATAACTGTTGATAAACGATGTATTTATAGTGGCTAATATCTCGATAATTTAACCAGTTTGATTGGTTTAACACCCTTTTTAACGCATCAAGACTAGCAACCCCTTTGAAGCTGTCATCACTTACCGATGGCTTATGTGCTTTACTCGGTGCGTAACCACGATTTAATGCCGTTAATAGCGCTTCAAGCTTCAGCAGTTCAAATTCTGCCACTTGCTCAATATTAATATAAAGTGGATTAAGTCGACGTCGATCATCTGGGCTGTAAGGACTCACTGCATCTGGATTGGCAATATCGAGTGCGTGTAGTGGGTTAAGTAAAATAAATGCCCCGCCATGCTTAGCAAGCATATCGATAAGCTGCATTAAGTCGCCAAAATCACCTATCCCCCACTGGTTTTCGCTGCGTAGACTATAAAGCTGAATACTCAGTCCCCAGGCTTTCGTGGGCTTATTGGCATTAGTGGACTTATTGGCATTAGTAGATTTAGTAAATTTACTGGCCCGCGCTACCGCTTCTGCTCCCTGAAAAGTCTCAACAGGTGCCACCAGCCAAGTCCCCGTAGCATGCTGCTTGCTCGATTCAGTTAAGGCTTGAGTCAATGACGCTTCAGGTATAGCCCCTAAGGTATCAAGCTCGACACTGACTTTATGATACCCAAGGCCGATGTGAGGTAACTCAATACCCATTAAAGCCGCTGATATTGTTAATCGATAATGCAGATACACATCTGCAGCGATGTGATAATTACCAATAACCTCACAGTGCTCGTTACTGTGCGGCGTACAACTAAATTGATAACACTCACCGCATTCAAGCTGCAGCTTAATATTAAGCACCTGCCGATAAGTTTGTGGCAGATAAACCTCTAGGGTTAGCTGGTTAATATCGCAATGCTGAAATACCGGTAATAGTTGTGTCCAAGGTTTAGCATCAAGTAGATAGTTTCTTTGCTCTATCCATGGGGAAGACTGAAGTTGATGACGGCGTACCATTGCGGGTTCACATTTATGCTGCTCATGGGGTGCTAGCATGCAGGCTAATATATTAAGCCTATCCTCCTCTGAGATCCGGATGTGCGCGCCATGGCAGTCGATAAACTCCGCCGCTACGCCTTGCAAATACAGTAACTTTTCTAGCCCCATACCTGTCATCCTTGCACTTCGCCATTCAAAAACTTAATAGAGCAGTTACCATGCCAAAGACAAATAACAGCTTGAAGACAGTTTTATTGCAACAGGGTGACATTATTCATGCTAATAAAATCAGCACGTTAAATGGGAAGTACAAACAGATGTAATCGAAACATCTAAAAAAGGCATTAAACAGTCAGGCAGACATCTGCACAAAATTAGCGCAGCCGCTGACCGATATTGAACGATATTGAACGATATTGAACGATATTAGCCATAAAATAAGAGATTAAGAGCGAACAGTAATATCAAAATTCAGTAGAGCGAATACCTGAAAAATTGTGCTTAACTGAATACTTGTCTCCATGTCATAAAATTACAAAATTAGTAAGACAGATCCAACTTTCGGGCTATTTTTAGCTAAATAAACGCCTTATTTGAAGTTGGTCACACCTTTATCAAACTAGTGTTGGTACTTTAATTACCAGAAAAGATAACAACTTTTAACATTAAAAGCGTAATAGGTGATTCTTATGGCTGCTAAATTTTTTATCCCATCTGTCAATATCTTAGGGCAAGATGCTGTTACTGAAGCGATTGGTGACATCAAGTCACTAGGCTTTAAAAATGCATTAATTGTTACAGATAAACCTCTCGTTGATATTGGTCTGGTAGCCCAGGTCACAGACAAGTTGGCAAGCAACAATATTAACTCTGTCATCTTCGATGGTGTACAACCTAACCCAACAGTGGGTAACGTCGAAGCAGGTCTTGAAATATTAACCGCTAACAACTGTGACTTTGTGATCTCTCTTGGTGGTGGCTCGCCACATGACTGCGCAAAAGGCATCGCATTAGTTGCAACCAATGGTGGTAGCATTAAAGATTATGAAGGTTTAGATGTATCAACTAAGCCACAACTTCCCCTCGTTGCCATCAACACCACCGCAGGCACTGCGAGTGAAATGACCCGTTTCTGCATCATTACCGATGAAGAGCGTCATATTAAGATGGCCATCGTAGATAAGAACACGACCCCCATTCTTTCCGTAAACGATCCTGAGTTAATGCTACTAAAGCCTGCAGGCCTAACCGCTGCGACAGGTATGGATGCATTAACCCACGCCATCGAGGCTTACGTATCGATTGCCGCGAACCCAATAACGGATGCGTGCGCGATTAAAGCGATTGAGCTCATTCAAGCAAACTTGGTCGAGGCCGTTGAAAATGGCCAAAGCATTGAAGCGCGCGATCAAATGGCATACGCACAGTTCTTAGCCGGTATGGCATTTAACAATGCGAGCCTTGGTTATGTGCATGCAATGGCGCACCAACTCGGCGGTTTCTATGACCTACCACATGGCGTATGTAACGCATTACTACTGCCTCATGTGCAAGCCTACAACGCGCAAGTGGTACCCGCTCGTCTAAAAGATGTGGCCAAAGCCATGGGCGTAGATGTCACAGCAATGAGTGATGAGCAAGGTGCACAAGCTGCAATTGAAGCCATTAAAACGCTATCTGTTGCAGTCAATATCCCAGAAAACCTCACCAAACTTGGGGTCAAGGCTGAAGATATTGCAACACTTGCTGACAATGCACTTAAAGATGCATGTGGTTTTACCAACCCTAAGCAAGCGACTCACGCAGAGATCTGCCAAATTTTTACTAATGCGCTTTAGTTAAGAAACAATAGTAAGAAGTAAGAAGTAAGAAGTAAGAAGCAATAGTTAATGCGCTTTAGTTAAGAGCAATAGTTAATACGCATTAACTCGCTCTAAAAAGTCAAAGTCTAGTTTTACCCAGAGCAAACACTTAACGGTTAAGTAAGAGGTGAAAGGTCGCAAGCAAATTTAGCTCCCATAATTTGACTTGCGCCTTTTATGCTCTTCTCATTCGATAATGAGTCGTTAACCATATTGCCGACAATCTGCTCTAGATTTAATTTTTTTAGAGAAAAAACTGCTAATTTTTAACAATGTGTAGCAAAAGAGTACTACTTTAAGATTATTTTAATGTTGGAGGTAGGATACAAAGCGATACATGTTTGATATAATTATCTGGTTCGCTTTTTCCCTGCAAAAGTTAAAGCAAGCTTAGAAACCCACTCCTCGGAGTGGGTTTTTTCCTTTCTGCAGCAATTTAACCGCACCACTTCGCGCCATTTCATAAAGTACATTCTAAATCATAACAATATTGATTGTGGTTATGCATGCTAGCGCCAACGACCAAGGCAGACCTTACTTTCATAACCGATACTCGCTTAAGTCCCACAATCACTCTGCATAAAAAAGCCTGCTTTGCAGCAGGCAATTTAGTTAAAGCGATAACCGTAGGCTAATGTCTTATGGCTTTACTTGATGCTCTTGAACTTGAGACTCCTCAGGTTCTTTAGGTAAGCCTTTAGCCCTTTCACGCATCTTTTGCATGATAACGTAAAATACCGGCACTAATAACGTACCCACAATAGTGGCCGCTAACATACCGCCAAACACAGAGTAACCCAACGCGCGGCGGCTTCCTGAGCCTGCGCCCGTCGCTATCACTAATGGCAATACCCCTAAAAGGAATGAGAACGCCGTCATCAATACTGCACGAAAGCGTAATCGCGCCGCCGTCTGTGCAGCTTCAATGATACTCTTACCCTCTTCGTGCAACTGTTTAGCAAACTCCACAATCAAAATCGCATTCTTACAGGCAAGACCAATCAAGAGCACCAAACCAATCTGAGCATAGAGGTTTAAGTCTGACCCCACTAACAAGATGTTAAGGAATGCTCCTAATACCGCTATTGGTACCGCTAGAATAACGGCAAATGGAATTGTCCAACTCTCGTACTGAGCCACTAGGAATAGGTAAGTAAAGACTAACGCCAACGAGAAAATCAGCGGTGCTAGGTTACCCGCTTTAATCTCTTGATAAGTTTGTCCTGTCCACTCAAAGGTGTAACCAGCCGGAAGCGACTCGTTGGCCGCGCGCTCCATTGCAGTAATCGCATCACCCGAACTAAAGCCGGGAGCCGGAAAACCATTAATCGTGGTCGAACTAAACATGTTGTAGTTATTCATCACGTCAGGCCCCAAAATTGGTGTCACTGTCACCAACGTACTTAAGGGGACCATCTCGCCAGTCTTAGAGCGCACATAGAAACGTGAAATATCTCTATCGGAGTTACGGTACTCTGATTCTGCCTGCAAAATAACTCTAAACACCTTACCGAAACGGTTAAAGTCATTGACGTACATAGAGCCAAGCATGGTTTGCATCGTCGAGAAGATCTCATTTAACGAGATCCCCAGTGCTTTAGCTTTATCTCTATCAACATCAACAAACATTTGTGGCACATCGGCGCGGAAATTACTAAAGGCCATGGCGATTTCAGGTTGCTCATTGGCTTTCATAATTAAAGCACGCATCACAGAGGCCAACTCTTGGGGACTGCGCCCTTGAGTGTCTTGCAATACAAACTCAAAGCCACCCACGCTACCTACGCCAGGAATTGGCGGCAGTGAGAATGCCATCGCCTTCACTGCAGGGTTAGCGGCATATTTAGCTTGTAGCTTAGCTACAATCGCTGACTCAACCATGTCGGGGGATTCACGTTCACTCCAAGTTGATAGAGTGACAATCATCAAACCACCATTTGATGACACTGAACCGGTTAAAATACTAAAGCCACTGGCATGGATCACATTCTCCACCCCCGGTTCGGCAAGCGTTAACTCAACCAGATCTCGCATCACATCTTCGGTACGGTTAAGTGAGGCGCCATCGGGTAGCTGAATATCCACCATGAAGGCTTTCTTATCTTCCATCGGTACAAAACCCGACGGTAACATTTTGGCGACCCCGCCGGTCACAAGGATTAGACCAACATACACCACGCCAACGATGACGAGCTTACGTGTCAGCAACGACACTAACTTCATGTACTTGCCCGTAAATTGTTCAAAATACTTATTAAAGGCAGCATGGAAGCCTTTCGTATGTGTCTTAGGCGGGCGTAGTAATGATGCACAAAGAGCTGGGCTTAAGGTAAGTGCATTAATTGATGAGATAAGTACAGAGATACAGATAGTCACGGAGAACTGGGCATACATCTGTCCAGTGATCCCCGGCATCACAGCCGTTGGTGCAAATACCGCAAGCAATACCAGGGTCGTTGCAATAATCGGCCCTGTGACCTCTTTCATCGCTTTAGATGTCGCCTCTTTAGGTGATAAGCCTTCATCTTGCATCAAACGAGTGACGTTCTCCACCACCACAATCGCATCATCGACGACGATACCAATCGCGAGAATAAGCGCGAATAAAGAAACAGTATTGATACTCATATCAAAAGCAAGTAAGAAGGCAAATGTACCGATAAGCGAAACTGGAATGGCAATAGCAGGCACTAAGGTTGAGCGTGCATCCTGTAAAAAGATAAATACGACAAAAACCACCAGCGCAATAGAGATAAATAGGGTTTGCACCACCTCTTTAATTGAGGTTTCAACAAACTCAGTGGTGTCATACAGCACTTCATACTGCAGATCATCAGGAAAACGCTCAGACAGGTTTTCCATTTCAGCCTTAATCGCTTTACCGACTTCTAAGGCGTTTGCATCTGGTGATTGATAGATGGCGATAATTGCCGATGGCTTGTTATTTAGCTTACCTTGAGCATCATAGGTTTGAGAGCCAAGCTCCACTCTAGCAACATCGCCAACCACCACCTTAGAGCCATCGTTATTAGCTCTAATCATCACGTCGTAAAACTCTTTAGGGTCCTTTAAACGCCCCTTGGTCTGCAATGTATACTGAAATTGCTGTTCAGGATCCACTGGCGCTGCGCCAATCCGCCCTGATGCCACTTGAATATTTTGCTCTTGTAGCGCTGCAATAACATCGGTCGCCGTGACGCCAAGACTGGCCATTTTGTCAGGGTCCAGCCAAATACGCATGGCATAATCCAGTGCGCCAATGACCTGTACTTTAGACACACCATATTGACGCGCTAGCGCATCTTTTACGTTTAAGCCGGCATAGTTAGTAATAAACAGAGAATCAAAAGTTTCATTAGGTGAAACCAGGTTAACCACCATCAGCATGTTAGGGCTTTGTTTTTCGACCTTAACCCCCTGACGCTTTACCTCTTCAGGTAGACGCGGCATGGCCTGCTGCACTCGGTTTTGTACTTTCACCTGAGCCATATCGGCATCGGTGCCTACCTCAAAAGTAACATTTAACGAGTAACTACCATCGTTAGCACTTTTCGACTCCATATATATCATGCCTTCAACACCGTTCACTTCGGCTTCTAAAGGCTGGGCTATGGTGTCTTTGACAATATCAGCGCTGGCACCAGAGTAACTGGTTGATACACTTACTTGTGGCGGTGCTATTTCTGGAAATTCTGACACAGATAACACTGGAATGGCGATCAGACCAACCAAGGTCAAAACCGTTGAGATCACAAAGGCAAATTTCGGCCTGTTAATAAAAAATTCACTAATCATGAGCTCCCTCCCGCCAAAAGCGGCAAACTTAGGGCACCTGCTTTAATAAAAAATTCACCAATCATGAGTTCCCTCCCGCAAAAAGCGGCAAACTTAGGGCACCTGCTTTAATAAAAAATTTACTAATCATGAAATCCCTCCCGCCAAAAGCGGCAAACTTAGGGCACCTGCTTTAATAAAAAACTCACTAATCATGAAATCCCTCCCGCCAAAAGCGGCAAACTTAGGGCACCTGCTTTAATAAAAAATTCACTAATCATGAAATCCCTCCCGCCAAAAGCGGCAAACTTAGGGCACCTGCTTTAATAAAAAACTCACTAATCATGAA
>NZ_JBRIMD010000022.1:0-75460 GCF_052977325.1 Shewanella sp. 0m-6 | reverse complement strand
ATGGTAGTGTGGGGTCTCCCCATGTGAGAGTAGGTCATTTCCAGGCGCCAAATTATTCTCGAAAGAGAAGCGATAAAGCCCGTTGCTAATGCAACGGGCTTTTTTCGTATATGCGAACGCTGAAAAGAGCCACTCCCAACGTCGAGTAGATTATTGCTCCTGCATAATCGACACTTCCGCCATCCATGACGGTCGCCCGCCGCTGTGCTTAGCCAGAAACTGTATCCATATAGCTCACGCAAACTAACCATTCACTAAATCGACTACGGCTCGGCAAGTTTGATATTTGCTTTCAGGTAACGACTGCTACTTTTCTATCATTCCACAGTTAACATAAAACTCGCAGAGAGCGAAATTGCAAATAATCACAATTGATTATTGCTATTACTCCTCAGCTTTCATAGTTTAGCTGCAATGATGTTGCTAAGGGCTCTGTTTTAGGGCTCAAGCTATAGGATACCTAAAGGACTATCGAATGAAACTGGAAATGATCTGTACAGGTGAAGAGGTATTAGCCGGTCAAATCGTTGATACTAATGCCGCTTGGTTTGCTAGTACGATGATGGAGCAAGGGATTGAATGTCAACGTAGAGTTACGGTAGGTGATCGGCTAGAAGATCTTGTTTCAGTATTTACAGAGCGTAGTCAACATGCTGATATTATTTTAGTTAATGGTGGGCTTGGGCCGACTAGTGACGATCTCTCCACTCAAGCGATGGCTTTAGCAATGGGCGAGTCTTTAGTCGAGAATCGTATTTGGCGTCAACGTCTTGAAGATTGGTTTACTCGCAGTGGTCGTGTGATGGCCGAGAGTAATCTTAAGCAAGCTTTACTGCCTGAATCAGCCATTATGATAGACAACCCAGTTGGTACAGCTTGTGGCTTTGCGGTTAAGTTTAATAGAGCTTGGCTATTCTTTACTCCTGGCGTGCCATTTGAATTTAAACAGATGGTTCATGAGCAATTTATTCCTTTTGTTAAGCAGCACTTTGAGATTAGTGGCGATGTTGCATTAAGAAAGTACCTGACCCTTGGTCAAGGTGAGTCATCGCTCGCGGATACTTTAGAGAAAATAAAACTGCCAGAAGGGATGACTATAGGCTATCGATCTTCAATGCCGCACATCGAGGTTAAACTCTTTGCCCGTGGTATTGCTGCAATCGATCAACTTAATAAAGCTGAAGCACAAATTCGTTTTTTACTTGGTAATGCCATTGTGGCTGATGAGAAAATGAGTTTGGCGGAAGAGATCCATGCTCTATTGTTAAACTCTGGCCAAAGTTTAAGTGTAGCTGAATCATGTACTGGCGGTATGATCGCCAGCCAGCTAATTAGTTTTTCAGGTAGCTCATCCTATTTGCATCAAGGCTTAGTGACTTACTGCAATGAATCTAAAGTTAAAGTATTGGGTGTTAAACCTGAGACCTTAGATGATCACGGTGCAGTTTCCATCGCTACAGTAGAGGAAATGGCGAAAGGAGTTAGAGCCATACTAGATAGTGACTTTGCGTTGGCGACGAGTGGTATCGCTGGGCCAACGGGAGGTACGGATGATAAACCTGTTGGCACAGTAGCCATTGCATTGGCTACAAAAGGCGGAGTTTATAGTCAGATGATTAAACTACCACGACGTTCTAGGGATTTAGTTCGCAGCTTAAGCACTGCTGTTGCGTTTGATATGTTAAGACGTGAATTGCTAGGCGAGGCGGTTATTGTTGATTATGGCTCGATTGGTCGGTTTACAAAGTGATCTTTATAAAATAATAAAAAAGCAGTATCAAATGATACTGCTTTTTTGCTTTCAATTAACACGCTATTACTCGTCAAATACGAGTACAAGTTTACCGGGTTTGACTTCTATTCTTTGTGTCATATCGGCAATCAGAGCTTGGTTAGACTCTTTAGTATCTAATACATACACTGGCTGAGTTTCTAGAAACTGCGTTAAAAACCCCATTAATTGCGGAGCGAATGAGCCTATTGCTTTTTCGATATCCTTCGGTTTTGATTCCACTTTGACTAACTGTAGATTACGCAAGTAAACACTGTGATTACTTGCGTCATACCACGGCTCTGCTTCAAACTGTGTCACCAGTTTTGCGCTGATAGGCATCATTGGGTTACGGACGTTAACGATTGTCGCCGCAGATACACCCATAGTGTTGGGCTTATCACCTAGGGTGACGTTAATGTCATTCACACGCAGATCGATACCAAAGATCTGATTCCCCTGTTTTATCTCAAAGTGCATTTCATCACTGAGATAACCCTCGAGTTCTTTTTCTGTGATGTTGTATTGACTGACACAGCCGGTCAATAGCAGTGCCGCGCCCGCTAACGCTAGTTTTAATAACTTCATTAACCTGTATTTCTCATCCCTGCTGCTACGCCCGCAATAGTTAACATTAAGGCTAGTTCAACATTCTGAGATGATTGTTCCTCTCTACGAGTTCTTGCAAGCAGTTCTGCTTGTAAGAAGTTTAATGGATCGATGTATGGGTTTCTTAGCTCAACTGACTCGCGGTTCCATGGTGTGTGTGCCATTAAGCTTTCGGCTTGTGTTAACTCAAGTACGGCTTCAATGCCTGTAGCTAGTCGCTGCCTTAATTGTACACCAAGATGGTGCAACTCTTTTGGCACTAAGCTTGTCTCGTAAAACTTAGACAAATTAGGTTCGGCTTTTGCGTAGACCATTTCTAACATAGAGATCCGAGTCTTGAAGAATGGCCAGTGCTTTTCCATCTCTTGCAAGAGTGGTAAGTCACCTCGCTCTGATGCTGCCTTTAGTGCTTCTCCTGCGCCTAACCAAGCAGGTAGCATTAAACGGTTTTGCGACCAAGCGAAGATCCAAGGGATTGCACGTAAGCTTTCGATGCCGCCATCAATTCGACG
Organism: Shewanella sp. 0m-6; assembly: GCF_052977325.1. Classification (NCBI taxonomy): domain Bacteria; kingdom Pseudomonadati; phylum Pseudomonadota; class Gammaproteobacteria; order Alteromonadales; family Shewanellaceae; genus Shewanella; species Shewanella sp. 0m-6. The sequence goes on along the minus strand of NZ_JBRIMD010000022.1, from coordinate 72,568 downwards.
TTTAGCTGGACGACTACCTAATGGTAGTTTACCCAACTCGACCTCAGGGGTCGCCGCACGGAAGTAAGACACAAAATCTGGCTCTTCACGTACAATTGCACGATAAGCTAGGACAGACTCGTCAGCGAGTTGCTGCATACACTGGCGCCACTCCGGCTTAGGCTCTGGTGGTGGAAGCAATGTCGCCTCCATTACCGCAGAGGTGTATAGCGCAAGACTCTGTACGGCAAGTTTAGGTAAACCAAACTTAAAGCGGATCATCTCACCTTGTTCTGTGACTCTGATGCGACCGTCTACTGACCCTGGCGGTTGTGATAGAATCGCTTCATGTGCTGGTCCGCCGCCACGGCCAATAGTGCCGCCACGACCATGGAATAATGTGAGTTTGATATTGGCTTCTTGGCTAATGGCGACGAGTTTTTCTTGTGCGGTGTACTGTGCCCAAGCCGCAGCCATGACACCAGCATCTTTAGCCGAGTCGGAATAGCCAATCATCACCTCTTGAATACCCTTAGTGTAACCTCGGTACCAATCGATGCTAAACAACGCCGACATACAGCTAGAGGCATTATTTAAGTCATCTAAGGTTTCAAATAGTGGCACGACGCGTATTGGATGCGGGCAGCCAGTTTCTTTAAGAAGAAGCTGAACAGCTAAAACATCTGATGGCTGGCTAGCCATAGAGATAACATAGGAGCCCATAGCTCTCGCTGGCTGAGTTGCGACCAGTCTGCAAGTCTTTAAGACTTCTTCAACTTCTGGAGATGCATTCCAGTTTGCCGGGATTAAAGGTCGTTTGTTAGTGAGCTCACGTAACAAGAAAGACTGCTTCTCTTTTTCGTCCCAATGAGCATAGTCGCCCATACCTAGGTAGCGCGTTAATTCGGCAATCACGTCTGCATGGCGTTGTGCATCCTGGCGCACATCGAGCCTTAGCATATGAATGCCAAAACAGGCGATACGACGAAGCATATCGAGCAGTAAACCGTTAGCGATTAGGCTCATACCTTGATCACAAAGACTTTGGTATAGCATCATTAAAGGATCTTTTAGATCGCTTTCGTGCCAAATGATGTCGTTTGGTTCTACATCAGGGTGATGGCCTTCAAGTCTGCCATTTAAATAATCAATGGTGTTTCTGAGCTTGTGACGAAGTGTTCTCAGCACATCTCTATATGGTTCGCTGCTGTTATTGGTGTAAGCCTGCAACGCTTGGTTTGCACCTTCCATCGATAACTCGTTTACCAGTAACACAACGTCTTTTAGGTATAAACGCGCAGCGGTATGGCGGTTTCGGTCGAGTACCTCTTGAGTGACGGTCGAGGTGACAAATGGATTGCCATCGCGGTCGCCGCCCATCCAGCTAGAGAACCTTACCGGTGCAATATCGATTGGGAGTTGGGTATTCGTGCGCTCTTCAACTTGCTGATTAAGCTGCCTAAGAAAATCTGGAATGGCTTGCCATAAAGAAGCTTCAATAGTGCTTAAGCCCCAACGTGCTTCATCGACAGGTGTTGGTCGTTCGTTACGGATTTCATTAGTGTGCCAGATCTGCGCAATCAGTTGACGCAAACGCAGGTGGTGCTGCTTTTTTTCTTGCTCTGTTAACTGGGTATTTTCTAGTGCAGCTAATGAATCAACCACTGCAGAATATTTCTGAATGAGAGTGCGGCGAGAGATTTCTGTCGGATGCGCAGTTAGCACCAGATCAATATCCAGTGTCTTTAAGCAGGCTAGCACCTTATCTTGGTCGATTTTACCGCCGAGCATACGTCCTAGCAACTGTTCAACGGGGTCTGGAACACAGACTAATTCGTCACAATTACGACTGATGGTATGGAACTGTTCTGCGATATTCGCCAGATTTAAAAATTGGTTAAAAGCTTTAGCAAAAGGAACGAGTTCGTCGTCGTTTAAAGAAGACAGTAAAGTCAGCATCTCTTCACGAGCGGCATCATCGCCTTGGCGAGAGCTTTTTGCTAGATGACGGATTTGTTCAATTTTATCTAAGAAAGCATCATCTAGATCGGTGCGGATTGTGTCACCTAAAATCTGCCCTAAGGTTCCAACGTTAGACCTTAGCGAGGCATACATGTCTACCATACGTGCTCCATATCGGTAAGCTAATCGATCACAATACCTAGCAGCGCTGTGCTAGGCAATGATCCAGATTAAAATATCGTGCTTGAATGTGTTGTACATCACTTTTTAGGTATGCCCATGTAAGTACTGACTATACTTTGAGCGGTAAAGTGGATGGATAATAGTAATTACTTTATACATGCGTGATAAATAAGCTTTTTTAATAGATCTTTTGTACGTTCGATATACGAAAGATCTAAAAACTCATCAGGTTGATGAGCTTGCTCAATACTACCGGGGCCGAGTACTAAGGTTTGGCAACCTAGCGTACTGATATACGGCGCTTCGGTGGCATAGTTAACCACTTCTGGCTGGCTTTCACTGAGTTGTGCTACCAACTGGGTCCAGCTGCCATCTTTTTTATCTGCAAACGCCTCTGAACCTGGGTATAAAGGCGCAACGCTGATACAGCCAGGATAATGATTGCACACTGGTTCAAGATAGTTGGCAACCATTAACTCTAAATCGGCTAGTGCGAGACTGGGGATGGGTCGAAGGTCAATATGTAGATCGCAGCAGCCACAGATCCTATTGGCCGCGTCACCGCCATGGATATGTCCAAAATTCATGGTTGGATAGGGCACACTAAAGGCATCTTCTCGATAATTATCGGCTAAGTGCTGTTTTAGCTTGAGGAGTTGTCCTGTAACCAAGTGCATGACCTCGATAGCATTAAGTCCTTTTGCTGGATCTGAAGAGTGACCACTGCGACCAGTCACTCGTATACCTTGGGTAAAATGCCCTTTATGCATATACACCGGCTTTAGGCTGGTGGGCTCACCGATAATGGCATAATCAGGCGAAATTGATTTCGCTGCTGCAAATGCCTTCGCGCCGTTCATGGTCGTTTCTTCGTCGGCACTGGCTAAGATATGCAATGGACGCTTAAACTTATCCATTGGTAGCTCTTTTAGTGCCTCTAGCACTAAAGCAAAAAAGCCTTTCATGTCACAGGTCCCAAGGCCATACCAACGATTATCTTTTTCTACTAATGAAAATGGGTCCTGGCTCCAGCGCCCTTCATCAAAAGGGACGGTATCTGTATGCCCTGCCAGCAATAACCCTCCCTGGCCTTGACCAAACGATGCGACTAGATTGTATTTGTCACGAGTATCTGTCACAGGTACAGACTGGCACTGCATCCCTAAATCGCTAAACCAAGTATGCAATAGTTCTATGACAGCTTTATTGCTCATGTCGTGCTCAGCTTCGAGTGCACTAATAGAGGGTGTTGCAATCAGTTGGCTAAAACTACTTTTAATCTCTGGAAGTGCTTTCATTAAAAAATACCTAAATATATATTCAAATATATTGCATAATTAATTTTGCGTGTTAGTCTATCAAACAGCTAAGACAACTACCACACTTCGATGATCTGTTTAATGAGAGTATATATGTTCAATCTGGTTAAATTAATAGTAATTAAGGTTAATCATACCCACTTCCTGCGACGATAATCTTGTCATTAATGGTGTTCAGCCAGGGCTTAAGTTGTGCCCATTCTTTTTTCCGTTTTGTCATCTAAATTCAAGATTAAGGTTTTAAAGTCATAGACTATGAAAAATATAGCCATTATTGGCGCTAGTGGTTACACGGGCGCACAGATCACCTCTCTTATAAATGCCGAATCGACATTGTCGGTTCAAGGTATTTATGTATCTGAAAACAGCCTCGACAAGGGCAAGCCTCTGTCTGAGCTTTATCCTGCTTACAGTCATATATCACTGAGCTTAAATCCGCTCACGGAGGGTGCTAAACAAACTATCGTTGCGACAGCTGATGCCGTCGTACTAGCGACTGACCATGCGGTAAGTTTGCACTTAGCTGCTTGGTTTTATCAGCAAGGGTTAGCGGTATTTGATTTAAGCGGTGCATATCGGTTTTCCGATATAGCACAATATCCTAAGTGGTATGGTTTTACTCATGAATATCCTGATGTACTTGCTAATGCTGTTTATGGTTTAGCCGAGTGGAATGCAGAGCAAATAGCCAGTAGTAAGATGATTGCTGTACCAGGTTGTTATCCAACAGCATCGCTAACAGCACTTAAACCTATTGCGCATTTGCTGACCGATGTTTTACCCGTAATCAATGCCGTTAGTGGTGTGACCGGGGCCGGCAGAAAAGCTCAACTGCATACCAGCTTTTGCGAGGTAAGCTTGACCCCTTATGGGGTACTTGGTCACAGGCACCAGCCAGAGATTGCCACTCAATTAGGGCAAGAGGTTATCTTTACTCCCCATCTTGGTAATTTTAAACGCGGTATTCTTGCAACCATCACGGTGCAATTAGTTGCGGGCACTTCAGTTAGCGATATTGAAACAGCGTATCAATATTATGACTCTGCCGAGCTTGTCACGGTAAAACAAAATCAATTCCCTAAGGTGGATGATGTGGTGCAAACACCCAATTGTCATCTAGGTTGGAAGTTCGATGAACAGAATGGTTATTTGGTTATCGCTAGCGCTATTGATAACTTAATGAAAGGGGCCGCAAGTCAAGCGCTTCAGTGCATAAAGATTCATTTTGATGCGTCAGTAACAGCATAAGTTGGGAGAATGGAGGTGAACATGACTAATTTTACAGCGACGCAAGCTAAGCCCGTTATGGTGCTCAAGGTTGGTGGCGCATTGTTACAGTGTGAGATGGGAATGGAGCGGTTAATGCAAGCTGCAGCAAGCATAATCGCTAATGGCCAGCCTCTGATTATGGTGCATGGCGGTGGCTGTTTAGTTGATGAACAGCTAAAAGCGAATAGTTTTACATCGGAAAAGCTTGATGGTTTAAGAGTCACCCCGCAAGAGCATATTCCTATTGTAGTGGGGGCATTGGCGGGGACTTCAAACAAAATATTGCAAGCGGCAGCAATTAAAGCGGGTGTAACTAGTTTAGGTATGAGCCTTGCGGATGCTGGAATGATGACGGCAACAATTAAAGATCCGCAGTTAGGATTAGTCGGTGAGGTTGAGCCCAAAGATGCTAGTTATCTTGAATTTGTTTTATCAAAAGGTTGGATGCCAATTGTGAGTTCCATCGCAATTAGTGAAGAAGGCAAGATGCTAAATGTTAATGCCGATCAGGCGGCAACGGCCCTAGCTAAGTTGGTTTCAGGTTCATTGGTTTTACTATCAGATGTTTCAGGTGTGCTTGATGGTAAGGGCCAGTTAATTACGAGTTTGAATAGAGAGCAAGTCAATGAGCTGACCAAGATCGGTGTTATCGAGAAAGGAATGAGGGTCAAGGTGGAAGCTGCATTAGATGTTGCAGAGTCCATGGGGCAAACCGTACAGATTGCTTCTTGGCGTCATGCAAAGCAATTAATCGCGTTAAGCAAAGGCGAGACAGTTGGCACACAGATCCAGCCACTAATTCAGTAATAGGAGAGCCATCTTATGCAACATTTACTATCGATAAAAGATTTAAGCCAGCAGCAGTTACTCGACTTACTGGCTTTGGCGAAAAATATTAAGCGTAACCCTGCTGAATACAAACATGCTCTAGAAGGAAAAAGTGTGGTGATGCTATTTGAAAAACCATCGCTGAGAACTCGAGTGAGCTTTGATATCGGTATCAATAAATTGGGTGGTCATTGTTTATATTTAGATCAGCAAAATGGCGCGCTAGGTAAGCGTGAACCTGTATCAGATTTTGCGGCCAATATTTCTTGTTGGGCAGATGCCATTGTTGCCAGGACTTTCTTACACTCGACAATTGAAGAACTTGCTGAGCATGGCACAGTGCCGGTGGTTAACGCGTTATCTGATCTTTACCATCCTTGCCAAGGTCTAGCAGACTTTCTAACTTTGGCTGAACAATATGATGATGTAAGCAAGGTGAAGCTAGCTTATGTTGGTGACGGTAATAACGTGACTCATTCATTGATGTTTGGTGCAGCCATCTTAGGGGCTCAGTTAACCGTGATTTGTCCTCCAGGCCATTTTCCAGACGGAAAAGTTGTGTGTGAGGCGCAAGAGCTGGCTGCTAAGCATGGCGGCAAACTGACTTTGAGCTCAGACATTGCTGCGATCGAAGACCATAATGCGATCTACACCGACACTTGGATCTCTATGGGCGACTCAGCATCGATGGAGGAAATTGAGGCCAAGTTTAAGCCTTACCAAGTGAATGCACAGTTAATGCAAAAAGCAGGTGCTAAACACTTTATGCATTGTTTACCAGCGTACCGCGAAGTTGAAGTTACCGCTGAGGTTGTTGATGGCGAAGGCTCACTTATTTTGCACCAAGCCGAAAACAGAATGCATGCGCAAAACGCAGTGCTTGTAACGCTTTTAAGCTAATTAATTTCATAAAAACAACTATCAATCTGCATTAGCGGATCGACATAAAAAAACAGCTAGTAGGAAAATATGATGTCTAATGTAAATTCAGCAGTAAGTAAGCATGCAGGTGTTAAAAAAGTTGTTTTAGCGTATTCAGGCGGCCTAGATACTTCTGCAATCATTCCTTGGTTAAAAGAAACCTATAACGATTGCGAAATCGTCGCCTTCTGTGCCGATGTAGGTCAAGGCGATGCAGAGCTAGAAGGCTTGTATGAAAAAGCTATCGCTTCAGGTGCATCTGAGTGTTACATCGTTGACTTAAAAGAAGAGCTGGTGGCCGATTATATCTACCCGACTATCGCAACTGGGGCGATTTACGAAGGAACCTACCTTTTAGGTACGTCAATGGCGAGACCGATTATTGCAAAGGCGCAGGTTGAAATCGCACGTAAAGTGGGCGCAGATGCGGTATGCCATGGCTGTACGGGTAAAGGTAATGATCAGGTACGTTTCGAAGGTTGCTTTGCTGCATTAGCACCAGATTTAACCGTAATTGCGCCTTGGCGTGAGTGGGAAATGGTGAGCCGTGAAGACCTGCTTGATTACCTCGCAGAGCGTAATATTGCCACGTCAGCATCTGCCACTAAGATCTATAGCCGTGATGCTAATGCTTGGCATATTTCTCATGAAGGTGGTGAGTTAGAAGATCCGTGGAACGAGCCATCAAAAGGCGTATGGACCATGACAGTTGCACCAGAAGATGCGCCAAATCAACCTGAGTATGTGGCAATCGAGCTTGAGCAAGGTAAGGTAACCAAGATCAATGGTGAGGCTTTATCACCTTATAACGCACTGATGGTGTTGAATGAAGTTGCAGGTGCTCACGGTGTTGGCAGAATCGACATTACCGAGAACAGACTCGTTGGTATGAAGTCTCGTGGTTGCTACGAAACCCCTGGTGGCACAGTGATGTTTGCAGCACTGCGTGCGATCGAAGAGTTAGTGCTTGATAAAACGAGTCGTGAATGGCGCGAGCAGGTTGGCGCACAGATGGCGCACCTTGTTTATGACGGTCGTTGGTTTACCCCATTATGCGAGTCACTGCTTGGCGCATCCAAGCCACTAGCCGATTTAGTCAATGGTGAAGTGGTGGTTAAGCTTTATAAGGGGCAAGCCAGCGTTGTTAAAAAGCGTTCACCGAATAGTTTGTACTCAGAAGAGTTTGCGACATTTGGTGCCGATGATGTTTACAACCAAAAAGATGCCGAAGGCTTTATCCGTTTGTATTCGCTTTCAAGCCGGATTAGAGCATTGCATAGCCAAAAGTAGGTTATTCATCAGTTAAAGTTAGTGAGCGCTAACATTGTTGAGTTAGCGCTGTATAAACATAAAGATATATAGGTGGAGTCATCTCACCTGGCATTAGAGAGGAAGTCAAAATGGCATTATGGGGTGGCAGATTTAGCCAAGAGAGCAGCGCACTGTTTAAACTTTTTAACGACTCATTACCTGTGGACTTTCGCCTCATTGAGCAAGATATTGTTGGCTCGATTGCTTGGGCTGGCGCAATCACTCAGGTGGGTATTCTTACTGAGCTGGAGTGCGCAGAGTTGCAACAAGCATTGAATGAGCTGCTTGCGGAAACGATTGATAATCCTCAATTGATAATTACGTCTGGCGCTGAAGATATTCATAGTTTTGTCGAGCAATCACTGATCGCAAAGGTTGGAGATTTAGGTAAAAAATTACATACGGGTCGTTCTCGTAACGATCAGGTGGCCACAGATCTTAAGCTTTGGTGTAAGAAAGAGGGCGAGCATTTATTAATTTTACTGGCTAATTTAAGATCGGCGCTGATTGAACTTGCTGAGCGTGAGCTCGATGCGGTTATGCCTGGCTATACTCATCTTCAAAGAGCGCAGCCAGTGGTATTTGGACATTGGTGTCTTGCTTATGTCGAGATGTTTGAGCGTGATATTAGCCGATTACAAGATGCATTAAAGCGCGCCGATACATGCCCGTTAGGAACCGGAGCATTAGCCGGTACCGCTTACCCTATGGATAGAGTTAAGCTCGCGCAATCACTGGGCTTTGCAACACCAACGCTAAATAGCTTAGACACGGTATCGGACAGAGATCATGTGATTGAGATCTGCAGCGATGCCTCTATTAGCATGATGCACCTAAGCCGTATGGCTGAAGACTTAATTTTCTTTAATAGTGGCGAAGCTGGGTTTATCGAGCTCGATGATGAGGTGACTTCAGGCTCTTCCCTCATGCCGCAGAAGAAAAACCCTGATGCGCTTGAGTTAATCAGAGGTAAAACCGGTCGCGTATACGGTAGTTTAATGGGTATTTTAACCACCATGAAGGCGCTGCCACTAGCGTACAACAAAGATATGCAGGAGGACAAAGAAGGTCTATTTGATGTGATGGATAGCTGGTCAATTTGTCTCGAAATGGCGGCATTAGTATTAAGTGGTTTAACAGTAAATCGTGATAAAACACTCAATGCTGCTAAGCAGGGTTATGCTAACTCGACGGAGCTTGCAGATTATCTTGTTGCCAAAGGTATGCCTTTTAGAGAGGCGCACCATGTAGTTGGTGAAGCGGTTGTCAGTGCGATTGCGAAACAAACGCCGTTAGAGGACTTAACCTTAGAAGAGCTGCAAGCATTTAGCGGTGTGATTGATGCAGATGTATATGATTGCCTCACTATTGAGTCTTGCTTAGCAAAACGTGAGGCCTTGGGCGGGACTTCTTTACCACAGGTAAAGAGTGCACTCGCCGCAAAGCAAACTAAATAGCGATTTAAAAAGCTAGCGAGTATAAAAAATGCGGTCATTGTTAACACAATGACCGCATTTTTGTATCTGATAAGCTATCTGAGAACTTATCCGATACTCTGGCGAGTAATGACGGTTATTGGAACAAGTCCTCTTCAGACTTGTCGATAAAGATATCGCTATTATCTTCTTGATCCGTTACATACTCAGTTGGCTCAGTGCCGGCAATAAAGTACTCAAACTTACTGGTATAGTCAGTTGTTCGAGTCAGCTTACCTGTAGCTAAGTCAATTCTTGCTGAAACGATTCCTTCTGGAGGCGACATTGGCACTTCTGGTGTGCCTGTGAGTGCATCCTTCATAAACTCATTCCAGCCCGGACCTGCGGTTTTGGCGCCAGCTTCCGCTAGCGATATTTGATCTTTAGCACCGTTAGCATTCCAGCTTGTACGACCGAGCTCCTGGCTATGGTCATCGAACCCTACCCAAACTGTGGTAGCTAGCTTTGGATTGAATCCACTAAACCAAGTGTCGCGAGATTCGTTAGTTGTCCCCGTCTTGCCTGCAATATCTCGGCGCTTGACGACTCTTGCTGCACGCCATGCAGTACCGTTCCAGCCGGTACCTTTACTCCAATCACCACCGCCCCAAATTACACTCTTAAGTGCTTCAGTGACTAAGAAGGCCGTTTGCTCCGAAATAATTTGCGGTGCATATCGAGAGCCTGGACCGCCACATTGCGGCGCCTCATCGCTAGCAGACTGATGTTGTAGTGGTGCAGTGCTTGCTTGAAGCTCATTGGCCATCGCAGCGAATGGATCCACTGCAATCGCTTGCTCTGCAATTGGAGGCTTACAGGCTAAAGTCGGGTTGGCTTGCTCTACAATGTCACCATTAGCGGTTTCTACTCGCTCAATAAAGTATGGCTCAACTAAAAAGCCACCATTGGCAAATACTGAGAATGCTGTAACGACTTGCAGTGGCGTTACCGATGGTGAACCCAAGGCGATAGATTCGTTGCGTGGTAAATCGGCTGGATCAAAACCAAATTTTACTAATTCTGCAATCGTGGCATCAAGACCTGCATAACGCATGGCTCTAACTGACATAACGTTAATCGATTGCGCTAAACCAACGCGCAGGCGAGTTGGGCCACCATAAACATCGGGTGAGTTTTTAGGGCGCCAAGCCGTACCTTGTCTAGTATCAGGTTTATTAATTGGCGCGTTATTTATCAGGGTTGCAAGGGTGTAACCTTTTTCGAGTGCTGCACTGTAAATAAACGGCTTAATATTAGAACCTAACTGGCGCTTAGCCTGAGTCACACGGTTATATTGGCTTGTGTAGAAGCTAAAGCCACCCACTAAGGTACGAATTGCACCATCGTGTGGATCCAAAGATACGAGGGCACTTGCCACTAATGGAACTTGAGTTAATTGCCAGAAATTACCATTGTTGCGGATCCAAATTTGCTCACCCGGCTTTAAAACATCGGATGCCAATTTAGGTGCCTTACCTTGACGCTTGTTAGTGATGAACTTACGTGCCCATTTAATACCATCCCAAGGTAGCTCAATCGTTTCACCTTTAGCATTCATAGCAGTGGCTGTTTGTTCATTAACTGACAACACGGCGGCAGGGAACATACCTTGGAATGCACCAGTTTGTTTAAGCTTTGCGGTGATCTCTTCAGGCTCTAATGGAGTCGCAGTCCATAGTTCTTTGACTCGGCCGCGATAGCCGTGACGTTCATCATACGAGTAGACGTTATTACGCAGCGCTCTTTGAGCATCGAGCTGTAACTTAGAATCGACCGTGGTGTAGATATCATAACCACCGGTATATGCCTCTTCCTCACCATACTTTGCAACTAAGTAATCGCGAGCCATTTCAGAAATATAAGGGGCATATAGATCGATCACTGCACCGTGATATTTTGCGGTAATTGGACTATCTAGCGCGGCTTGGTATTCAGCGGTATTGATGAAGCCAACTTCATTCATTCGCATTAGTACGACATTACGACGTGCTTTAGCCCGTGATTTAGAGGTAATAGGGTTAAGAGTCGAAGGCGCTTTAGGTAAGCCTGCAATCACAGCCATTTCAGGTAAAGTCAGTTCGCTAACTTCTTTACCATAATAAACTTGAGCGGCGGCCCCTACGCCATAGGCACGTTGCCCCAAATAAATGCGGTTGACGTATAACTCGAGAATTTCATCTTTGGTGAGGAGCTGCTCGATATGGATCGAGATGAAGATTTCTTTTACTTTACGGATAATGGTTTTATCACGGGTCAAAAAGAAGTTACGTGCTACCTGCATGGTAATGGTACTTGCGCCTTGCTTTTTTTGACCTGTGGTCAGCATCACTGAAGCGGCACGTAAAATACCAATAGGATCGATACCTTTATGTTCGTAAAAACGGGCATCTTCGGTGGCGATAAACGCCTGTAATAGTGGTTTAGGTACTTCATCTAGTGTGAGTGGAATACGGCGTTTTTCACCAAACTGAGAGATCAGTTTTCCGTCACTACTATAAATACGAAGTGGTGTTTGCAGTTTTACGGTCTTTAGCGTTGTAACATCAGGCAGATCTGGCAACACGTAAAAGTAAGCTGCAACAATTGCAGCGATGCCAAGTAAACCTAGGCTAAAGAAAGCTATAAAAAGTCGTTTTAACCACTTCACCGCAATATTCCAAGAATTAAAATAAGAACAATAGTATATAAGCCGTGGCCGAAATGGTGAAGTCTTGTCTCCCGATTAGGTTGAGCTTTTTTCTTGATGACTTATTTTACTGTGTATTTTTTTATAGGGATTTTGTCGAAAAGCTTATTACTTCAAAAATATTATTTAAATAATGATTAACAATTGACTCAGTTTTTATGACTGATGTTGGGTATTTTTCTAGTTTATATCGCTATCATAAAGAATAAAGTAGCAGTTATGTTGAAAATGTAACCTAAATCGGGTGAGCGCACACTATGGTTGCCTGTAAGTGAGTGTTTGGCGTCAAAAAAAATGCAATTGTAAATTGGCGAAACATTTTGTACAAATAGCTATAACGAGTTGGTTTTGTGCTAATCTACTTTGGATACAATAACTATAAAAGTGACTATGGACTATGCTTTCTAATTTTTGGAAGCGTCAGGCTCCGCAGATGGTTGGGATAGATGTGGGATCCCATGAAGTCAAAGCGATTCTGCTGAGTAAGACTGCTGATGGGTATAAAATATTAAGTCATGCTGCCGTTCCTTTAAAAAAGGGAGCTGTTAATGATCATGAGATCCGTGATAGTGAAGCAGTAGTTGACGCGTTAAAGCAAATCAAACGCGTATTACCCAAGTCCACAAAATTTGCTGCTGTCGCTGTTTCTGGCTCGGCAGTTATGACCAAAGTTATTTATATGGATTCGGCATTAAGTGAAGAAGAGATGGAGGCTCAAATTGAAATTGAAGCCGACAACCTCATTCCATACTCGCTCGATGAAGTGAATATTGATTTTGAAACGCTAAGTACCAATCGTACCGATCCCACTAAAGTCGATGTGCTATTAAGCGCCTGCCGCAGCGAAAATATCGATAGCTTAAGTGATTCGCTCGATGCGGTAAATTTAGAAGCCAAAGTGGTTGATGTTGAAGGGTATGCGCTAGGGCGCTCTTTTGACATGATCGCAGGCCAACTACCGGATGATGTTAGCGACAAAGTGGTCGCGCTGGTGGATATCGGGGCCAACATCACGACATTCTCAGTTGTAGAGCATGGTGAAACTACATTTGTAAGAGAGCAAGCCTTCGGTGGTGAGCAGTTTACCCAGTCAATTTTATCTTTTTATGGCATGACCTATGAGCAGGCTGAAAAGGCTAAGCTTGAGGGTGATCTGCCACGCAATTATGTATTTGAAGTTTTATCGCCATTCCAGACTCAGTTACTACAACAAATAAAAAGAACCTTACAAATTTACTGCACGTCCAGTGGTCGCGATAAAGTTGACCATATTGTTTTGTGTGGTGGAACATCGAAACTTGAAGGTATGGCTAATCTAATGGTTAACGAGCTAGGTATTCATACTATTATTGCCGATCCATTCCAAGGCTGCTTACATGCCGATGAGGCGATAAAGAGCCACCTCCAGCCTCAAATTAGTAAATATATGTTGGCTTGTGGATTAGCGCTAAGGAGCTATTCAGAATGGCGAACATAAATTTATTACCTTGGCGCGAAGAGGCAAGAGAGAAGCAGAAGCGTGATTACACAGGGATTTTAGCGCTCGTCTTCTTAGTTTCTGGTTTAGTGGTGTACCTGTCTTTAATGACGATCGATATGTTTATCGATGATCAAAAAAGCCGTAATGCCTACCTTCAATCTGAGATCCAACTTCTTGAGTCACAGATTGCCGAAATTACTAAAATTCGTACTCGTAAAAAAGATATTGAGCGACGCACTGAAATTATTCTAGGGCTGCAGCAATCGAGAAACTTGCCGACTCATGTTTTAGATGAGCTAGTGCGAGTGGTACCCCCTGGAATTTATCTTTCTAGCATCGAAAAGAAAGGCAGCATGCTGTGGATAGAAGGACGTAGCGAATCAAACAATAACGTTGCCAATATGATGAGAAAGATCGCGGCGTCAGTTTGGTTACAAGACCCTAATATGCAGTCGATTGTGGCGCAAAATGAAGAGCTAAGACAGCTACAGCGATTTACATTGAGGGTGACCATAATCAATGGCGATGAAATGAAAGGGGCTAGTAAATGAACCTCGACTTAAGTCAGTTTAACGATATTGATTTTGAAAACATCGGTGCTTGGCCGCAGCTAGTCAAAATTGTATTTGCAGCACTCTTAGCCGTGTGTGTTTTTATTGGTGGCTATTTTCTATTTGTTTCAGACGCGCTAGATACACTCAATGCTGAACAAGTTAAAGAGCAACAGTTAAAAACAGATTTTAAGTCAAAGTACCAATTGGCGGCGAATCTAAAGTTGTACCGTGAACAGCTGGCGATAATGGAAATACAGTTTGCTGAACTGCTGAAAATGTTGCCTTCAAAAAATGAAATGCCGGGCTTGTTGGACGACATAACATTTGTAGCGACAGATTCGGGGCTGAATATTAAGAGTCTAGATTGGGAGTCAGAAATCACCCGCGATTTTTATATCGAATTTCCGATTAAAATCATGGTTGGCGGTGACTATCATGAACTAGGTCATTTAGTGAGTGGAGTGGCAAAGTTGCCGCGTATTGTCAGTTTGCATGACTTTGTGATTAAGCGTAATGACTCTGGCGAACTGGGTATGGATATCCTGGCAAAGACTTACCGCTTTAAAGAGGGCGCAGAATTACCCGCTAAGGGTAAGAAGGGGGCTGCAAAATGAAAAAGCCGCTACCGCTTCTAATTGTGTCAGTGTTATTGGCAGGCTGTGTCGGAGATAAAAGCGATCTTGAGCTGTTTGTGACAACGACAAAAGCTCAACATGTTGCCCATATTCCGCCTTTGAAAGAAACGCCAAAATTTGAGCACTTTTCTTATCAAGCCGATTTAATGAGAAGTCCATACGTGCCGCCTTCAAGGGAATTAACTGAAGAAGTCATCGACACGACGAAGGACTGTTTACAACCGGATCTTAAGCGCCGTAAAGGGCGATTAGAAACCTACGCATTAGACAACTTAAGAATGCGAGGTACGTTAAGCGAGAAAGATGATATTTGGGCTCTACTTGAGACTACAGATGGCAGTGTTTACCGTTTAGGTGTAGGGCAATATTTAGGTCTTTATCATGGACAAATAGCTAAAGTAACACCACAAACTGTCGAAATAATAGAATTAATACCAGATGGATCTGGCTGCTGGACGGAACGCAACAGTAGTATGGAATTGACTGGAGAATAATAAGAGATGACTGAGGGAACAATGAGATCTTCAACCACGCCACAAGCCAGTTATAAGGTAATGCCTTTATTTAAGGCTATTATTGGTTTCGCATTAATCGTAGGTATGACTCAGCATTCGTATGCCGCTAACCGACTCATTGATGTTAAATATCACGCCGTAGTCGATCATCAGCTCGAGCTACAGTTAATTTTTGAGAATGATATTCAAGAACCCGATATCGATCTAAAGGCGTCTCCAGCTCAGATTATTTTAGGGTTTGAAGACAGTATTTCGGCACTAGAAAAGCAAAGCTTACCAATTAAAACGGTAGGGGTTGAAACGGTTAGTACTGTGCCAAATGGTAATGATTTACAGGTTTTTATTGGTCTAGACAAGGTTAAACCTTATCAAGGTAAAGTCGTTGGCAATACCTATCGTTTAACCATTAATGACGAGGTGGCGAGCCAGAGTTCAAGTGGTAAAAGTCCGTTCGTTAATAACATCGAAAATATCGATTTTCGCCGGACTGCCGATGGTGGTGGTGAGTTATTAGTCAAGCTAAATAACAGCTCTGTGGCTGCAAACGTTGAGCAGGTTGGCGCCAAGCTAGAACTAAAACTTTATAATACAGAAATCCCGAGTGACTTTTTATACGTCATGGATGTGTATGATTTTGCTACCCCAGTTAAAAGCTTTGAAACCTTTAAAGAAGATCTAACTGCCCGTTTTCTTCTCGATATTGATGGTGACTATGAGTACAACTATCAGCAAGACGGTAGCTTATTTAAGTTAACGATGAAGAAAACAGAGCGCATGAATATTGTGAAGGAAGAGAAGAAATATGATGGACGCTCGCTGTCATTAAACTTCCAAAATATTTCAGTTAGAACCGTGCTACAGATTATTGCTGATTACAATAACTTCAATCTAGTGACCAGTGATACGGTTGAAGGGGATATCACCTTAAGATTGGATGATGTGCCTTGGGATCAGGCATTAGATCTTATCTTGCAAGCTAAAGGTTTGGATAAGCGAATCGAAGGCAATATCTTGATGATTGCCCCTAGTGAAGAGATCGCTATCCGTGAGAGCCAAGAGCTAAAAAATCGCCAGGAAGTAAAAGAGCTGGCTCCGCTATACTCCGAATACTTACAGATTAATTATGCGAAGGCTAAAGATATCGCGGCATTGTTAAAAGGTGATGATTCTAGTTTATTAACCTCTCGCGGCAGTGTTGCCGTTGATGAGCGTACTAACACCTTGTTAGTCAAAGATACTGAAGAGACATTGGAAAATATTCATCGCCTGATTGAGGTACTGGATATTCCAATTAAACAGGTATTGATTGAAGCTCGTATGGTAACGGTAAAAGACGATGTTTCTGAAGATCTCGGTGTTCGTTGGGGGGTCACAGATCAGCAAGGCGATAAAGGCACTTCAGGTAGTCTTGAAGGGGCGGGGGATATCGCAAACGGTGTGGTTCCAAGCTTAAGTGATCGCCTAAACGTTAACCTTCCTGCCGCTGTGGCTAATCCAACAAGTATTGCATTTCATGTGGCAAAGCTTGCAGATGGCACGGTATTGGATCTTGAGTTGAGCGCTTTAGAGCAAGAAAACAAGGGTGAAATTATCGCCAGTCCACGTATCACCACCTCGAACCAAAAAGCGGCATATATCGAGCAAGGTGTGGAGATCCCTTATGTTGAAGCAAGCTCTAGTGGTGCAACAACGGTAACCTTTAAAAAGGCTGTGCTATCATTACGTGTGACGCCGCAAATTACGCCTGATAATCGTGTTATTTTGGATCTTGAAATTACTCAAGATTCTCAAGGTAAAACGGTAGATACACCGACAGGACAAGCGGTTTCAATTGATACGCAACGCATTGGCACACAAGTGCTGGTGGACCACGGTGAGACGGTTGTATTAGGCGGGATTTACCAGCAACAGTTGATTAGCCGAGTGAGTAAAGTGCCGATATTGGGTGACATCCCTTATTTAGGCTTCATGTTCAGAAATAGCTCCGATAAAAATGAACGCCAAGAATTGCTAATTTTTGTTACGCCGAAGATAGTCTCAGAAGCGCTATAAATTATTTAGCCGTACAAAGCCAGTATAATTCGCTGGCTTTGCCGTTTTGGTCGATACATTTTCGATAGAAATGCATTCCCCGCTTGCCATAGATGGCACTTAGCTGAGATAATCAGCGGTCAAGTCTCAATAGAGCAAGGTAAGATTAAAGGTCAACTCCGTTTATTTGAGTTGACGTAGGCAAACTTAAATAAGATTCAGACGTATAAATCAAATGGCCGAAAAACGTAATATTTTCCTAGTAGGCCCTATGGGGGCTGGTAAAAGCACTATAGGCCGTCATCTGGCACAGATGCTGCACTTAGAGTTCCACGATTCAGATCAAGAAATTGAAAGCCGTACAGGTGCTGATATCGCTTGGGTTTTTGATGTTGAAGGTGAAGAGGGTTTCCGCAACCGTGAAACACAGGTTGTCGCTGATCTAACCGAAAAACAAGGTATTGTCTTAGCAACAGGCGGTGGTTCGATTCAAAGCAAAGAGATCCGTAATAATCTTTCTGCACGCGGCATCGTTGTCTACCTAGAAACAACTATTGATAAGCAAGTTGCTCGTACGCAAAGAGACAAGCGTCGTCCATTGCTTCAGGTTGATGACCCAAGAGAAGTGCTAGAGAACCTAGCCGAGGTGCGTAATCCTCTTTATGAAGAGATTGCTGACGTCATTGTTAAGACTGACGAGCAAAGCGCCAAAGTTGTTGCAAACCAAATTATTGAACAGTTAGGTTTTTAAGATATGACGAAACAAGTTCTGGTAGAGCTCGGAGAGCGCAGTTACCCAATTGAAATTGGCCAGAATTTGTTTAGTAGTTGCGAGCCTTTGGCTCGCTATCTTCAACATAAAAACATTCTAATCGTCACTAATGAAACGATAGCGCCTCTCTATCTTGAAAAGGTAGAAGCTATGCTGTCGGGTTTCGCGTGCGTGACTCCTGTCATTCTGCCCGATGGAGAGCAATATAAAACCCTCGAACAGATGAATTCGATATTCACTGCATTACTAGAGCAAAACTTAGGCCGTGATACGGTATTAGTTGCTTTAGGTGGTGGTGTAATTGGCGATATGACAGGCTTTGCCGCGGCGAGCTATCAACGTGGTGTGGATTTTATCCAAATTCCAACAACGCTGTTATCTCAAGTGGACTCGTCTGTTGGTGGTAAAACTGCAGTTAATCACCCATTAGGCAAAAACATGATAGGAGCCTTCTATCAGCCGAAATGTGTATTAATTGACACCAATTGTTTAAGCACGCTACCTAAACGTGAATTCGCAGCTGGCATGGCGGAAGTCATTAAGTATGGGGTGATTTGGGATGCTGAGTTTTTCCAATGGCTTGAAAACAACGTTGAAGCGTTGAAATCATTGGATACACAAGCGCTCGAGTATGCAATTAGCCGTTGCTGTGAAATTAAAGCCGAAGTCGTAGAAAAGGATGAAACCGAACAAGCTGTGCGTGCACTGCTGAATCTCGGGCACACCTTTGGTCACGCTATTGAAGCTGAAATGGGCTACGGTGTATGGTTGCATGGTGAGGCCGTTTCAGCTGGCACAGTCCTTGCTGCGATAACTTCAAATAAGCTTGGGTTGGTTGATGAGTCAATTGTTTGTCGAATAACGGCGTTATTAGCGGCATTTGATTTACCGATAACCGCACCCGAAACAATGGGTTTTGAACAATTCATTAAGCATATGCGCCGAGACAAGAAGGTGCTCAAAGGTCAGTTACGACTCATTTTACCTGAAGGCATTGGTCAAGCAGGGATCTACAGTGACGTTACCGATGAGCTACTGGAAGAGGTTATCAACTGCGCATAAATTATGTTGCAGGTGGTCGGTGAACGCTAAACTCAATATAAAAAAACAAGTCTTCGATTATTCTTTGCTGGCTATGCCCTTTAGGAATAGTTGTGGATTTTTGTTGCCTAAAATTAATGCTAAGGCTTTATTGTCACAACTGAATTGGGGTCAACTTTAGATGTCGTTTTCAGGTGCTGCGCTACTACCAAGCCAAGATGCATTATTGCATCGTCTATTACATCTCAGTTTGTATGGCGAACAGTTGATGGTGTTAACCGGTGACGATGGTGCGGGTAAGACCACTTTGGCTACCGCACTGCTCAGTGAGTTAGAGCACCATAGCTCCGCATTAGTTATTTGTCCTAAACACTGCGATAGCGCTGAAATCAGGCGCAAAATATTGGTTCAGCTACTCAGCGATCCTGTATTTGATGATGAAACCCCTTTACCAGAATGCTTACTGAGTGTCATAGGCTCTCTGCCTACCAAGAGCTGTATCGTACTCGATGACGCCCATCTATTGCCGCTTGAGATCTGGGCAGAATGTATTGTACTTAGTCAACTATCCTTGTCTGGTAAGTCGATTAAAATTTTAATGACATCGCCTGCCGAGTTTTTTAATGATGTCACCAAACAGCTGCCAGCCCCCCTGTTGGAGCAAGTATTAGCCATACATATTGAGCCATTAGAGCAAGTTGAGCGCGAAGGCCTTTATTACACTTTATTAAGCCGTAGTGAACAGCAACCGTTTACTCCAAGGGATATAGTTAAAAACCGATTAGAGATGCAACTTGGCACACCTAAAGAAGTGGTTGGTTTACTTGAGCTTGCGCTTAATGGTGAGGAAGTTCAGTTACTGCAAAAGTCTAGATTAAAAACGATTATTATCGCTTCAACATTAGGCATTGTTGCCCTGCTAGCGAGTTGGTTGCTAATTGATAGTAATCAGAGCGCAGAAGATGTTGAGGCTAAAGAGGTTACGTTTGCGATTAATGCTGACGAACGGTTTGGCCCAGATAACACCTTTCTTATTGAATATGCCAAGCGCATCCTGCAGCATTACCGCCCAATACCTCATTTAGCCTTATCGGGTTTTGGCAATTTTGATGGTTCTAATGCAACTGAAGTCACTACATACGAAGCCAAGCAAATCTCGACGTTTGCAGCTGAGCAGCAAGAGCAAGTGAATGCAATACAGCCAGAGTTAAGTAACAAGCCAAATAAAGTACTGACCAAGGCTGTAAAGCATCGTGAAGAGGCGGCCCTAATAGCGGAAACTGTTGACTCGATTGCAAAGTTACCCAGTAGACCAATAGAGGGGTATACCCTGCAGCTGGCGAGTGTAAAAAAGATAGACTCTTTACGTAACACACTTTTAAGGCTTGAAGATATTCCTCAAGTTAAAGTGGCGCGCTATAAGAATCGGTGGGTAGTGCTACTCGGAGAGTTTTCTAGTCGAAAAAGTGCGCAAGAACAGTCGGCACTATTAATGGCTAAAACGGGAATTTCTGAGCCGTGGATCCGAGCTTGGCAAAATCTTAATGAATATGAGCTACAAGATGTACTTCCAACTCGTGAAATTCAATAATAAACAGAGTACAATCATCAGCTCTCTTTTTTTCACAGTGTTCAATCAATTTAAATGATTAAAAAACAAAGAGCCTTTTTAAAGTGGGCTGGCGGAAAATTTAAACTGATTGAAGCCTTATCAGAACATCTACCTGAAGGTGACCGCCTGGTCGAGCCTTTTGTCGGTGCTGGCTCAGTATTTCTCAATACCAATTATAGTCGTTACCTATTGTGCGATATTAATCATGATCTGATTAACTTGTACAAGATTGTGCAAAAAGAGCCTGAGAAATACATCAAAGCTGCTCAAGCGCTTTTTGTTCCTGAGATGAATGAAAAAGAGGCTTACTACAAAATACGTACAGCTTTTAATGCCACGCAAGATCCTTTTACGCGCTCAGTATATTTCCTCTATATGAACCGTCATGGTTTTAATGGTTTATGCCGTTATAACCGTAAGGGTGGCTTCAATGTGCCATTTGGTTCGTATAAGAAACCTTACTTCCCAGAAAAAGAGATCAGAGCTTTTTCTGAAAAGGCTCAAAAAGCCGAATTCCAGTGCATCGGTTATGAGCAAGCTATAGGTCTGACCCAAGCGGGTGATGTGGTGTATTGCGATCCGCCTTACGCACCTTTGTCATCGACAGCCAGTTTTACGACTTATGTTGGGAGCGGTTTTTCATTGGATGATCAGGCTTTGCTTGCGAGGCATGCACGCCATACAGCTATCGAGCGTGGTATTCCTGTACTGATTAGTAACCATGATATTCCGTTAACGCGTGAGTTATACCACGGTGCTCGTTTCGGTACGATTCAAGTTCAGCGTAATATTAGTCAGAAGGGCAGTGGCCGTAAAAAAGTCGATGAGCTGATGGCGCTGTATGATGATTCATACCATAACGAAAACGATTAAATTTCTAATCTCGTTAGGCTAGGGATTATGCTAATACCTGCCTAACGATAAACAGTAACGCAGCCACAAACATAATCGCTAATATTATGCCCATGATGATAAAGGGAACGGGTGAAGATGTCTGAAAGTCTCTTACGCGATTCTGCTCTGTTTGTACCCCAAAAAATGCCGCTAAAGTACTAGAGAATATGTGCCACAAGCGGCGCAGCATGTTGTTGATTACTTGCTGTTGAGTGGAGTGTTCTTACTGATAGGCGCGCTTTCATGGCCATATAACAGTTCAAACAGATCGATAAAGTGTAATTGATTGGTCTGGCTGTTACCGGTTAACCAGCTTTGCCAGCTTAAGTCGCTCATCTGTTCAGCGCAGCGATTACTCGGGTGGCTAGCAGGTAGACTAGGGTTGTACTGACTCGAGTCGCTATCGCATGCACAGGCTGTATTTGCTGCAATGTCGGTTCGATTTGAAGAGAGTGCGAAACTGGTTATCGCTGTAAAGCCAAGCGCAAGAATAGCAACAGATTTTAGCACTGCAGTATTCTGTATAAATCCTTTCATCACGCCTCCTTTTATTCACTTCCTTTGTAACTCGTCGAGATAGTATAACAAAGCAGGCTATATTTTAAACGTTTTTTACGTGTAAATCCTATTTCATTGTTTAGGTGAAATATTTTATCTCTGCAATTTAGCTGAAATGGGCGCTCAGGTGTGGAGGGCTATGGCTACAGCAGGTAGAATGGCGTACTTCTTAAACATTAAAGTGAGTTCGTTATGCGTCCATTTTTGATTGCTCCTTCTATTTTATCTGCCGATTTTGCTCGTCTAGGTGAAGATGTCGATGCCGTATTAAACGCGGGGGCTGATGTGGTTCATTTTGATGTCATGGATAATCATTATGTGCCAAATTTAACCATTGGTCCTATGGTGTGCCAGGCGCTACGTAACTATGGTGTGACTGCCGATATTGACGTGCACCTAATGGTGAAGCCTGTTGACCGTATCATCCCTGATTTTGCTGCTGCCGGAGCCTCAATTATAACTTTCCATCCAGAAGCCTCTGAGCATGTGGACCGTACCCTGCAGTTAATCAAAGAATCAGGCTGCAAAGCAGGTCTAGTATTTAACCCAGCTACACCACTGCACTACCTTGATCACGTAATGGATAAGTTAGATGTAATTTTGTTGATGTCTGTAAACCCGGGTTTTGGTGGCCAATCATTTATTCCGTCTACATTAGATAAGTTGCGTCAAGTGCGTAAGTTGATTGATGACAGTGGTTATGACATTCGTTTACAAGTCGATGGCGGCGTAAAGGTCGACAACATTGCTGAAATCGCAGCAGCGGGTGCAGACATGTTTGTTGCTGGTTCTGCCATTTTCAACAAGCCTGATTACAAAGCGGTAATTGATGAAATGCGCAGCGAATTAGCGACTGTTGAGGCGTAGCCAATGAGCACTTTTAGTCAAATTAAAGCCGTAGCATTTGACTTAGACGGAACGCTAATTGATAGCGTTCCAGATCTAGCCGCAGCGACTCGTGCGACGCTAGCTGAGCTGAATTTGCCACTGTGTAGCGATGATATGGTGCGCAGCTGGGTAGGTAATGGCGCCGAGATGTTGATGCGCAGAGCGCTCAGTTTTTCTCTTGATGCTCAAGTGAGTGAAGAAAAGCTGCAAAGCACTATGCCGCGCTTTATGCATTTTTATAAGTTAAACCTGCAGCAGCACAGTGTGCTTTACTCAAATGTTGAAACTGTTTTATTTCAGCTGCAACAAGCGGGCTATCAAATGGCAATTGTGACTAATAAGCCTTTTGAATTTACCATTCCATTATTGAAAGCATTCAATATTGATGGGTATTTTAGCATCGTGCTTGGTGGTGACTCACTGTCTAAGATGAAGCCGGATCCATTGCCATTAGAGCACATTTTGCATGAATGGCAGTTGCAAACAGAGCAATTATTGATGGTCGGCGACTCAAAGAACGATATATTAGCGGCAAAAGCGGCTAAGGTTGCCTCTGTGGGCTTGACCTACGGCTACAACTACGGTGAAGATATCGGGCTAAGCGGCCCCGACGCCGTATGTGAACAATTTAGTGAAATAACCGCGCTACTTAAACTGCGCGATAAAGCAACGGAGCAATAAACAAAATGACGAACCCTCTAACGAAACCCGTAGTTCTAAGCGGAGCGCAGCCATCAGGCGAGCTGACCATCGGCAACTATATGGGCGCGTTACGTCAGTGGGTTGCAATGCAAGATAGTCATGATTGCCTTTATTGCGTCGTTGACCTGCATGCGATTACTGTCAGACAAGATCCAGTTAAATTACGTGAAGCATGTCTTGATACGCTAGCACTGTATTTGGCTTGTGGTGTTGACCCTAAGAAGAGCACGGTATTTATTCAGTCTCAGGTTCCACAGCATACGCAGCTTGGCTGGGCACTAAATTGTTACACCCAGATGGGTGAGCTTAACCGCATGACGCAGTTTAAAGATAAATCACAAAAGCATGCTAATAACATTAACGTGGGCTTATTTGGTTACCCGGTGTTGATGGCGGCAGATATTTTGCTTTATCAAGCGAACGAAATTCCAGTAGGCCAAGATCAAAAGCAGCATTTAGAGCTTACGCGTGATATCGCGACCCGATTTAACAATGCTTATGGTGAAACATTTGTGATCCCAGAGCCATTCATCCCAGAGCATGGTGCTAAGGTGATGTCACTACAAGATCCGCTAAAGAAGATGTCTAAGTCTGATGATAACCGTAATAACGTTATTGGCTTACTTGAAGACCCAAAAGCTGTCATGAAGAAGATAAAGAAGGCGATGACAGATGGTCAAGAGCCACCAGTAGTCCGTTTTGATGTTGCTGAAAAGCCAGGTGTATCTAACTTAATCAGCCTAATGTCAGGCTGTACTGGTCAATCGATTGCGAGTATTGAAGCCGAGTTTGAAGGCAAAATGTATGGTCATTTAAAAGTGGCTACGGGTGAAGCCGTTGTCGGTATGCTTGAGCCGCTACAGCAGCGCTTTAAAGAATACCGCGCAGACCACGATTTCTTGGCTAAAGTGATGAAAGACGGTGCCGAAAAGGCACAGGCTCGCGCTGAAGTTACCATCAAGAATGTATACGAAAAGATTGGGCTTATCGTTTAATTCGGTATCTGGTCCTAAAATTGATTCAAAGCCAGCTATTATCGCTGGCTTTTTTATTGCTGCTTAAGTTTATTACTTAAGTCGTATTGCTTAAGCTTTCTTGCTTCAGTTTGATCGCGTTATTGGCGACTTAACCAAGCAACAAATGCTGCAATAGCGGGCTCTTTGAGGCGGCGCTGTTTACAACTGAAATAGAACTCAAATCCAGTCAAAATATCGGGTAAATCAAGCGCTACTAATACCCCTTTATCAATATCAGCTTGCACCATAAAGTCAGATGCCAGCGCAATTCCTTGGCCAGTTATAGCCGCTTCTATCGCTAACAACACATGACTAAAAATATGTTGCTGTTGCTCTGCGGGTGGCACTAAGTTGTTTACCACAAACCAGCGGTCCCAATCGAGCCCCAGTGCACCTTCATCAACCGTCAGCAATGGGTGCTTGGCTAATTCGTCCAGTGCTATGCTATCTAGCGCCAGTAAGCTTGGGCTGATAACCGGAATTAAGCGCTCTTTATGCAGTAAGTGATGGTGGTAACCTAATTGACCGCTTTGGCCGGTGATAAACATATCTGCCACGCTGTCACTGAGTTCTGGGTCATCGGCTATCATGTCGAGACGGATTTTGATTTGAGGGTGTTGACGTCTAAAATCGCTGAGTCTTGGAATTAACCATTTGACCGCAAACGAACTGTACACAGCAAGGCGAAGTTGCTCGTTACTGTCACCGCTTATCTGCATACTTAAGTCACTTAACTCGTTGAAGATCCGTTCTAACTCTCGATATAGCAGTTCACCTTTGCTAGTGAGTTGCAGCTGCCGTCCCTCACGTTTAAATAAGCGTTCTCCGTAATGTTCTTCTAGCTGCTTTACCTGATGAGAGACTGCACTTTGCGTGATGCATAATTCGGCTGCAGCACGTGAGAAGTGAGACTGCCTAGCTGCGGCTTCAAAAACCTGCAAGGCTCTTAATGGCGGGAGTTTGCGCATAGTGACCTGCTCAATATATGAATTTAATAGGTGATCTTCATCTTGATATTAATTTAATTCATGCATGGATAAAAAACATCATTTTAGTTTGGCTTTTGTGGGCGATATCATGCGCGCATATTCAGTTGTACTGTGGAAAAACAGATGAAATCTAACGTCATAATTGCTATGGCTATCCTCGTTTTCGGCAACCTATTTAGTGCGCTCTATGATGTCTCTATTAAATGGATGCCAGAGGGAAGTAACGCCGCGACTTTCTTGTTAATACGGCAAATACTATCGGTATTGATGTTACTGCCTTTATGGTTTTACGCTAAAAGACCGACGACTCAACATGTAAAAGTCCACTTTTTCCGCTCGAACACGGGGGCATTAGGGGCGGTGTGTTTGATTATGGGCTTGATGTCATTACCTATTGCGACGGTGAGCTCGTTATTCTTTTCTGCCCCTTTGATGATTGTGCTGATGGGCTCGATTTTTCTAAAAGAGAAGGTAACGCCAACTCAGTGGCTCGCCACCATTTTAGGTTTTATTGGTATTTTAATCTTACTGCGTCCAAGCGAAATCAACTGGTTTGGGATTGCGGTGCTGATCTCGGCTTTTACTTTTGCCCTGAATCAGCTCGCGCTACGTAAGCTGCCCGATAGCGAGGATCCAAGTGTGACCCTGATGTTGTATAACACGCTCAGTATCCCGCTGACATTAGTGATGGTACTGGTACAGGGCTTTGAGGGCGTAAGCTGGGGCTTAATCGGCATTGCGGCACTGAGTAACAGCTTCTTACTGGCGTATCACTGGTTGTGTGTATTGGCTTACCGTAAAGCGCAGGCGAGTCAGATAGCGATTGCTGAATACACCGGATTACTCTTTTGTGTGTTGTTTGGCTGGCTGCTATTCGATGAGTGGTTAGACGGTTTGAGCTGGGTTGGTGCAGGCTTTATTGTACTGCCATCGCTAGTTATTCCATGGATAGTTGCAAGAATGGCTAATTTAAAACCCAAAAAAATCATCGAGCAAAAGGCGGGATGATCTTTTAGGTGTTGGCGAAGGGCATTGTGATTAAGAATCTGTATATTCAAACACCTTAATCACTTTGCGCACGCCGGCGGTATTACGCGCCACTTCCACGGCTAAATCGGCTTGAGCGCGTTCGACATAACCAATTAAGAACACCTCACCATTTTCAGTGACGACCTTAATATTGGTTACATCTAAGCCTTTCTCATTGAGCATTCGACCCTTCACCTTAGTGGTGATCCAGGTATCGTTACTACGAGTCGTAAAAGAGGTTGGATTACCAATACGGATCTGGTTATGGATCTTACCGCCAATCTTTAGCTCTTTAACAGTACGAACCGCTTTATCTCGCAGCATTGAGTTCGGCGCTTGGCCAATCATCAATACATTAGCGTTCATAACAATCCCGCTAATATTCGCCTGGTTTTTTAAGTCATCATGAGAAGCCAATGCGCTAGAGATATTAAAGTCGGCATTGGTGTCATCAATTTGAGTCTTAAAGCTGCGCTCGTCATTAACCATCATTGCACCGCCGACTGCACCGACCATAACGGCCCCAGCGCAGCCTTGCAGCATTAACACAATCGCGATTAATGGGAGCACTGCTCTCATGCTTGTTCGTCCTGTGGGAATAATGTGTGGTCGATGTTGTCACACAAGCAATGAATCGCGAGCAGGTGAACTTCTTGAATACGGGCGGTGACATTTGATGGCACACGGATCTCAACGTCGTTGACGCTAAGTAGGCCTGCCATCGCGCCGCCATCTTTACCGGTTAGCGATACAATTGTCATGTCACGGCTTAGGGCTGCTTCCATGGCTTTAATCACGTTACCTGAGTTACCGCTGGTTGAAATCGCTAACAAAATATCGCCAGGCTGGCCTAGTGCCATAATCTGTTTAGAGAAGATTTCATCGTAGCTGTAATCGTTAGCAATCGCTGTGATTGTTGACGTGTCGCAGCTAAGAGCAATAGCGGGTAGTGGTGGACGCTCAATTTCATAGCGGTTTAATAGCTCCGCAGAAAAATGCTGTGCATCACCGGCGCTACCGCCATTACCGCAAGCTAGGATTTTATTACCACTAAGCAGGCAGTGAACCATCATCTCAGCGGCTTTAGCAATTGATTCTGGTAGTGCTTCAGAAGCATCAATCTTAGTTTGAATTGACTCTGTAAAGCTGTCTTTAATGCGTTCTAACATGGATAAACCCTATGTTTATTTATGTCCACTTTTGGCTGGTGGTACATATGAAAATTAAACTATTTAAAATGCACCGCGGATCCATTGGATCCCTTGGGGATCGGCCGCAATGACATCGAAACGACAAATAGCATCGATTCGATTTAACTGTATGTAATGGTTTGCTGCTTTTCTAATTCGCCTTGCTTGTGCTGGGCTCAAAGCATTAACGGCACCACCGTATTGAGATGGAGAGCGGTATTTTACCTCAACGAACACCCAATCGTTGCCATCTTTCATCACTATGTCTATTTCACCAAAACGGTATCGCACGTTTTGTTCGACAAAGGTTAGCCCACGTTGCTGCAAATATTGCCGTGCTGCATATTCGGCAATTTGGCCTTGATTTGGGTTAGCTGGTGCCAAATTCGCTCATCCTTGTCGCGTTAATTTGAATATATCTTAAAGATTGTGCCGAGACTATTTGCTTCAGCGTATTTAACTGTAAAGTTTATCAAAAGCTTCCTGCATCGGCTTTATAGCGGACGCAAGTTACCTCTTTGATAGCGGCCCCAGCTGAGCTGGCGATTCAAGGTACCGTCAGGTTGCACCGATAACAAACCGCTACGCCCTGTAAACTGATAGCCAGGTAAGGCGCGCATTTGTGCCAGTTTACCGACTAAATCGAGCGCATCATAGCCCATAATAAATAGACGTTTACGGCTGTTACTCCAGTTAGGCCATAGCTCATTGACCATACGGGTTTCAGTGTTGGGCGTGATCAGCCATGGAATGTCGCTAATCGTTAAGTTATTCAGCTCATTAGCCGTTTCTCGGTCGTTACCTTCAACACGGCTACGGCTGGTGGTATACAGAGGCACAGGCTCAGCAAACACGCTAAAGTTAACGTCGATAAAAGGCTTAAGTAGCGCTAAATCTTGGCTGGCAGAAATCATATAGATAGCATCGACATCGCGACGGGAGCGAAAATCCGCTTCAATCTTAGGAGTCAAAATAGCCTTAATGCGAGAAATACGTTCTTTACTATCGATAACGCCTAAGGCTTTTTGTACGGTGACCTTCATTTTGTCGCCGCCGTCATAGTAATGGATTTCGGCCGGATTATTAGTCAGGGTTTGCCAAGCCTTATTGAAGCTTTCCGCCATGCGGTGGCCAACAGCATCATTGCTGACTAATAGTAACGGCTGTTCAATACCATCATTGTATAGGCGCTGAGCCGCATCAATGGCTTCATCGGTCGGCGATAAGGCAAAGAAATACTTATCAGGATCGGCGGTAAAAGTATCAATATGGTTCAAGTAAAGCTGTGGAATGGTCTTGCTCACCACAGGACTCACGGCGACAGCCTCTCCAACCGCGTTAACGGGAGCGCCTACAGCAGTCATATTCTGTAAGTGCTCGACTTCAGTTTGCAGTAGTGGACCAATGATAAATTCAGCGCCCGATGCCACGGCTTGCTGGTAAGCGGCCTGTGCACCTGTTGCTGTATCGAAAAAGTTGAGTGCAACACTGTCGTCACCGGTTGCCATATAGTTGGCAATAATGCCTTGCTTGACGGTGCTAGCAACGCTTGCACGTGAGCCTGTTAATGGCAGTAAGACCGCGATATTTTTTGGCTGATAAGGCTGAGTGTTAAGTGCCTTTTCTAAGTCAGTGGGCAGTTTTGCCGCTGCAGGATGATACGGGTTGAGTTGTTGCCAGCTGCCTAAGTGGCGAACCAGATCGTTAGGGTCGACGGCATAGTGTTTAGCGATATAGGCCAGTTGTACCCAACCCGCAAAAATCGGGTTAGAGGTATCGTTGCTAAAGCTTAATAGGGTTTGTTCGTTAATCGGCTGTAGAGAGCGCCAAATAGTGTCGTTGACTTCTTGAGCCTGTGAGGCCGGTAAATACTGGCTCAGTAAGCTCAATTGTCTCACTTGATCGATTGGTTGATTAACTAATTGATACAGGTGAGCCTTAAACTGGTAGTAACTGACCCATTGCCAGTTTGGCAGTGTCCAGTCGCTTGGATAATTAAGCACCTGCAGAGCATGATCATAGGTCGACGTCATCTCTAATACGCGAGCGGAAAGGTAAATATGCTCCGCCAGTAGCTCTGGTTTTTGGCTGATATCTTGCGCAATCGATTTCAGCGCTTTATCTGCAGCGCTGGCATTCCCTTCGTTGATAAAGGCATGCGCGGCGAGTAAAACATATTTATCGCGGGTTTGTTTATTTTTTTCTTTGGCAGCAAGGGCCAAATATTGCGATGACGTCTCGGTCACTGCGGATAAAGAAACTTGTGTCTTTTCAGTCTGTACCGGCGCAGAAGTCGTGCCGCAACCGAACAAAACCGCAGATAAAATTGCGATAGAAATAAATTTTGTTGTATTCAGTCTTTTTAACACGGGTCTTCACTCTGGTAAGATGCTGCTAATAGTTTAACCTGCTCTTCCGCTTGGCGAAAGTATTGTTAGAAACTCTTGCCAACACTCAATACAGAGGTAGTTATGGACCTGTCGGTCGCGCTTTACATTGTTCCCACACCAATTGGGAACCTAGGGGACATCAGTAGCCGTGCAATAGAGGTACTTAACCAAGTATCACTTATTGCCTGTGAAGATACCCGTCATAGTGGAAAATTACTGAGTCACTTCGGTATTGAAACTCGAAAAACTGCGCTACACGATCACAATGAACGTGATAGAGCGCAGTGGATCATTCAAAAGCTGGGTAATGGTGAAGCGGTAGCATTGATCTCCGATGCTGGCACACCGCTGATCTCAGATCCTGGCTACCACTTAGTTAAACAAGTGCGTGAAGCAGGATTTA
This sequence comes from Shewanella sp. 0m-6, assembly GCF_052977325.1. Classification (NCBI taxonomy): domain Bacteria; kingdom Pseudomonadati; phylum Pseudomonadota; class Gammaproteobacteria; order Alteromonadales; family Shewanellaceae; genus Shewanella; species Shewanella sp. 0m-6. The sequence continues at coordinate 41,936 of NZ_JBRIMD010000022.1, read as the reverse complement.
ATGTGATCCCACTGCCCGGACCATGTGCTGCGATTACGGCATTAAGTGCTTCCGGTTTACCTTCTGATCGTTTCTCGTTTGAAGGTTTCTTACCCTCAAAAGAGAAAGCGAGATTTGATAAACTTACCGCACTGAAAGATGATCCTCGCACGTTAATTTTTTATGAATCACCGCATCGTATTGTGCACAGCCTAGAGTCACTGGTTGAAGCGTTAGGTAGCGATCGTGAAATTGTGATGGCGCGTGAAGTGACTAAAACTTTTGAGACCTTCCTGTCAGGTCCCGCTGGTGAAGTACTGCAAACAGTAAAAGATGATCCCAATCAGCAACGCGGCGAAATCGTGTTGATGTGTCACGGCCATCGCAGCGATGAAGAGTTAGAGTTCTCGCCAACAGTGATAAACACGCTTAAATTACTGTGCGAAGAGCTGCCTTTGAAAAAAGCCGCCGCCGTAGCGGGACAGATTTACGATATTAAAAAGAACGCACTTTATAAACATGGTTTATCCATCGGCCTTTAAATATTGTGCGTGCGAAGACGGTATTTGTGAAAGTCCTTGGTTTGTTAGTCTCGCTTAGGCTATAATCCGCGCCGAGTTGGCTAGACAGTTGCCGCGTTCGCAAGAACGGGGAGGAAAGTCCGGGCTTCAAAGAGCAGGGTACCAGGTAACGCCTGGGCGGTGCGAACCGACGACAAGTGCAACAGAGAGGAAACCGCCTGCTTGATTTATCAAGTCGGTAAGGGTGAAAGGGTGCGGTAAGAGCGCACCGTGCGGCTAGCAATAGTCCGTAGCAAGGTAAACTCTACCCGAAGCAAGACCAAATAGGGTCCCGTATGGCGCTGCTCGCGTTGGGACCGGGTAGGTCGCTTGAGCCTGTGAGCGATTGCAGGCCTAGATGAATAACTGTCCACGACAGGACCCGGCTTATCGGCCAACTCAACCTTTTGATGCAGAAGGCCTCACAGAAATGTGGGGCCTTTTGTTTTTAAAACGATTAATTCTTTAGAGTGGCAGTTCGAAAAGAAAGATAAAAAGTCATTTATTTCACTCTTAAACCAGAGTTAGGGTTTATCGGATATCAATGTCACCTCTTAATAAAAAGCCCGTTTACCGAAAAGTAAGCGGGCTTTTTATTACCTGTAAATCAGGTTTGTCGGTATAAAGAGTATGACTAGAAATAGTAACCGAAGTTAATATTAAAGCGGGTGTTAGTGCCGCCATCTCCCACCATAGTGCCGCCGATAAAGGGTTGGTTCTCTGCAACAACAAAGTCGACATAGGTATAGAGTCCACCTGCAGCAATAGCCATACCAGTGACGTTCATAAAGGTATCCGCGAGTGCTGCAGATTTATCGGTAACCAGCGAATAATCGTTATAGAAGGTTAGGTTGGATATCGGGCCTATCTCTACAGGTAAGCTGTATGCCACGTTGGCGATATAAGTCGTGGCTTCTGCTGGAATAGAGTCGTAAAAATGATATGCGGCTACCACAATACGTTCTACATCCATGCCATCGACATCGTATTTGTAGTCGGTCAGCTGTAATTTAACGTTCCAGCGATCGTAGTTAACCACGCTGTGAATGGCTGCAGCGACATTATCGCCATCGGTGCCATTGGCAATATCAAGCTGTCCGGCTTGGATTGACGCGCCCAGTTCAACTTCGAGCTCATCGAATATCAAATTGTGAGCATAACGACCATTGAAGGTATTCACCTCAGCTGCAGCGTAACCGTCACTGGGGGCATCATAGACACCTTCTCCAGGTAAACGGATACCAACAACATCGTAGGCATAACGATCGGTTCGGTCTGAGACAAAGCCATCAAGGCCGCCTTGTTCGTCATTCTTATAGAAGGCAAAATCAATTTGGTTGTTATCGCCTTTATAGGTGTAGTTCAAGCCCATATCATGGTCATCTTCAAGTCCGAGATAGAAGTTAGAGCTGAAGAAGTAGTTGTTTGATGCGTAAGTTAACATACCAAAAGGCACTTGAGTGACACCAATTTTACCTTGTTGTTTGTCATCAAAGTTGTAACCAATCCAAGCGTGCTGAATCACATTCATGTACTCAAACCAGCGGTACTGGGCAGAAAAGATTAGGTCTTGATAATTGCCTGACACATCGATACGGAACAGGTCAAAATCAAAATCGCCACCACGGTCAGCATTGTCGTCATCATAGTCTTCATAGGTGTAATTGACACGCACGGCGCCGCCAAAATTGACGCTGCTCTCTGGTTCCTTTTGCTGCTCTTCGACGACGAGCAGTTCAGGTTCAAGCTGTTGAGGCTCAAGTTGTTCAGGTTCAAGCTGTTGAGACTGAAGCTGCTGAGCCTCAAGTTGCTCGATGCGGGCTTTTAACGCTTCTAGCTCTTCATCAATTGGGGTGGCGCTTGCATTCGCGGATAATGCAAGGGCGATACATGAAGCTGCAAGTGTGTAGCGGATCATCATTTATCCTTATGAGTTAAGTTTGATTTTTGTAGGTCTGTATTGGCTGTGCTGTCGGCGTCGCTATAGAAATCCGATAGCACGTCGGCTAAGTGAGTCCGCGAAAGTTCGCCTTGTAGGTCGCCATCGGCATCGACAACGGGGAGGGGGTAATCAGACTCCATTGTCGCGGGAATAATGCTTTCAAGCAGTGCATCTTGTGAAATAGGGGTTAGCTCTTCTACCTTGAAGTCTTCCATTAGCGCTTGTTCATCAGCTTTGACGGCATCTTCTAGCGCTGCTTGGCACACCACCCCCTGAAAGCCTTCATCGGTAACGTAATAGGCATAGTTAGCAGGAATGCGTTTCATCTGTTTAAGTGCTTCTCCTATCGTGTCGGCAGTGAGGCGAAATGCGGGTGGCTTCATAACCGTTTCAACTGTCAGGGCTCGCGGACGGTTTACATCTTTGACAAAAGCATCTACATAATTATCAGCAGGGTTGAGCAAGATATCGACTGGCTCACCGACTTGAACCAGTTCACCGTCTTTGAGAATGGCGATACGATCGCCAATGCGTAGCGCTTCATCGAGATCATGGGTAATAAAGATAATGGTTTTACGTAGCTCTTTTTGCAGCTCTATCAACTGGTCCTGCATCTCACTGCGTATAAGTGGATCGAGTGCGGAGAAAGCTTCATCCATCAGCAGGATTTCGGCATCGGTACACAGGGCTCTTGCTAGACCGACACGTTGTTGTTGGCCACCTGAAAGTTGAGAAGGATACTGCTCTTCATATCCGCTCAAACCGACAGTTTCCAGCCATTGTTTGGCTTTAGCATTTCTAGTGGCTTTATCGACCCCCTGTACACTTAGGCCATAACCGACATTTTCCAGCACGCTTTTGTGGGGCATTAAGCCAAAACGTTGGAACACCATGGCCATTTTACTGCGCCGAAACAGTTCTAGCTGCTTGGTATTGAGCTTCATTACATCCAAGCCTTCAACCAGTATTTGGCCTTCGGTAGGATCGATTAATCGATTGAAGTGACGAATTAAGGTTGATTTACCGGAGCCAGATAGTCCCATAATCACAAAAATCTCGCCTTGGTGAATGTCGAGGTTAATGGCTTTAAGGCCGACGGTATGGCCGGTTTGTGCGAGAATGTCATCCTTAGATAAACCTTCTTTTACTAGCGGAATAACCTTGTTTGGTTTTTTGCCAAAGACCTTATAAAGATCTCTAATTTGAATGAGTGGCTCTTTAGATGAGTTGTTATTCATGATGGCCACTTCGCGTATGTTTTTGTGACCGTTTGGCGTAGGCCTGCGAGGTGCGATCAAAAATGATAGCGAGTGCGACAATAGCCAAACCGTTAAACAGCCCAAGAGTGAAATATTGGTTAGTGATCGACTTGAGTACTGGCTGGCCCAAGCCCTTAACGCCAATCATAGATGCGATAACCACCATTCCGAGTGCCATCATTATCGTCTGGTTAATACCGGCCATAATGGTGGGAGAGGCCAGTGGTAATTGAACTCCCAGCAAGCGCTGCATCGGATTCGCGCCGTAAGCCGTCGCCGCTTCTAGTACTTCTTTGTCTACTAGGCGGATCCCTAGGTTAGTTAGACGAATAACAGGTGGAATGGCGTATATGACCACGGCAATAACGCCGGGGACTTTGCCAATACCCAGTAGCATGACCACTGGGATCAAGTAGACAAAGGCAGGCATGGTTTGCATCACATCCAAAATGGGCGTCACCACCGCCTGAGTACGATTACTGCGAGACATTAAGATACCAATGGGTACGCCCAATGTGATGGCCAATAGGGTGCAGACAGTAATGATGCTAAGGGTGCGCATGGTATCTTGCCACATGCCAAAATAACCAATCAGTAAGAATGAAATGACAACGCCTAAAGATAGCTTCCATGAGCGGCTAGCAACATAAACCAAAGCGGTGATAGAGAGCAGCACTGCCCACCATGGCGACTGCACAAGCAGCTTTTCAAACCAGATAAGAAAGTCGAGCAGCGGATCGAATAAAGACTCGATAACATCGCCGTACTCGCGAGAAAAGTCCCGAAAAGCACCGTCTAAATATTTACGGATCTGCAGCAAAGTAGAGCGGTCCATTTTCGGAAATTCGCTGAGCCAAGAAAAGTCAGCCATTACGACCTCTATTATTGTTATTAGGGATAATCTAGATGAGGATAAAAAAGCGAGGCGTAGCAGGCCTCGCTTTGATAGTGACTTTTAGAGATCGGCTATGGCCAATTTCACTTTAGTGGCCACCTCTGCGGGAACCCATTCAAGCCAAATATCTTGATGATTGATTAAGAAGTACTCGGCAGCGATAGTGCCATCAGCCTGATTATCTTCCATCCAGGCCAATAAGCGGTTCATCTGTGTATTGGTTAAGGCGCGCTTGCCAAGATACTCAAATGCAGACGTTGATTTTTTAGCAAATGCTGCGGTAGTAATTGTTTGTACCAAGGCTGCAGGGTACATAGTGACTTTAGGATCGGCACACTCTGCTTGAGAGATACAGTCACTAAATTCTTTTGCATCGACACCACTACCAAAGTCTACTTTGACCATTTTGTACTTGCCTAGTACCGCAGTGGGCGCCCAATAGTAGCCAAACCAAGGTTGTTGACGCTCATAAGCTCGGGCAATCGAACCCGCTAGACCGGCTCCTGACCCCGGATCGATAAGATCAAACCCAGCATCACCGAGCTTGAGGGCGCGAAAGAGGTTTTCCGCAGAGAGTTGGCAGCCCCAGCCTGCAGGGCAGCCATAAAAGGCACCGCGCTCTGGATCTTCAGGGTGCTCAAAGTTTTTTACATTGGCGATCACTCCCTGAATGGTTTTCAGGCTGGGATCTTTGTCGACCATGTACTGCGGCACCCAAAACCCCTCTTCACCACCATCAGATAGCGACTTGCCGGCAATAACTAAGCGCTTGTCAGTGACCGCTTGTTCGATAAGCTCTTTAACGCTGTTACTCCAGATTTCAGGGGCGATGTCTGGCTCGCCTTTTTCAACCATAGAGGTGCTGGTGGGCATGGTATCACCAGGGGTTAACTCGGCTTCGCAGCCATAGCCATGTTGTAAAATAAAGCGGTCAACGTTAGCGATTAATGAAGCAGAGCTCCAATTCATATCGGCGATAGTGACCTTGCCGCATTGTTCTTGGGCTAGGGCTTGATGTGTTATGCCGCTAAGAAGGCAGCCAATTAACAGTATACGTTTCATAAGAACTCCGTGCTTGAGGTTAGCGATCCTTTGCGCACGTGCCGTCTCTGTTAATCATTAGAGTTCAAACTAGAGGCAGTGCTTCACTTTTTCTGGTAGCAGCCTTGTTGCAGTCTAGTAAATTAGTTTGCAACAGATTTAAGGCTAGTATCGATCAAAATTAACACAGCTGCTTGGTGGTTAACAGTTAAGCAATCTTGCTTTGTGGTGTAGGGCAAAAAAATACCTGCTAGATATGTTTAGAGTTCGAACTACTTTCTACAAATAGGGCTATTCACTTACAGGGTTACTCTATTGGCTTTCGTGCTCTCGCGTTATTGGCTCTACTATGATTGGCACCACGATTAAAGTTGGTCAGCGGTATGAGATTAGAAATTAATGGCTAATATTCAAAAAAACCGCTTATCGAAAGATAAGCGGGCTTTTGTTAGCTGTAATTTACGCAGGTAATTGCAATAGTTCTGCTTAAGCGGGTTTAAACAAACACTTTAGTCGTTTGAAAATAATCAAACGCGAAATGGTTAAGTAACCACTAACCGTTTTTTGATGTAAACGGAAAATCGTATCGTAGAGGCGGCGCACTAAGCGGCCTTTTAAGATTAACCTGTCATTCATCATGGTGCTAATTGCAAAGTTATGCCCGATAGCGACCACCATTCCGCCGTCGTTGTAGACAAAAGGATTGAGTGGCTTCCCATCTAATAGGGCGACTAAGTTTTTAGCTAAATGCACTGCAGCGCGGTTAGCTGCCTGAGCTTTAGGTGGTACTTGGCTACCATCTGCTTGTGGAATTGCGGCGCAGTCACCGAGTGCAAAGATTGATGAATCAAAGGTTGTAACAAGCGTTTGCTCAACAACCAGTTGGTTAAGCGAGTTGCTCTGCAGGCCGCCTATCTCTTTTAGCCAGTCAGGGGCTTTAATACCTGCTGCCCAAAACTGCACATCGGCATTGAGCACTAGGCCGTCGCTGGTGAGCATACGATCGGCTTCAACGCTAGCGATGCGAGTATTAAGCATCACATTAATCTGATATTTCTCAAGTCTCAGTAGCGCTTGCTCAGACATTTTAACTGGGCCGTTTGGTAATACTCTATCGGCGGCTTCAATCAAGTTGATATTAAGCCATGCTGCATAAGGATTTTCGCTCAGTTCTGCACTTACTTTGGCAAGCTCTGCTGCGAGCTCTAGACCCGTCGCGCCAGCACCGACAATGTTGATGCTGCAATCTTTACCTGAACGCAGCAAACTGCTGATTTTGTGCCAGCTATCACGGGCTTGTTCTGGTGTGTCTAAGAACAAGCAGTGCTCTTTTGCACCTTGGGTCGCAAAATCATTACTGATCGCGCCAATGGCGATGATTAGGTAGTCGTAATCGAGTGTATCTGTTTCACCATTAGGCTTACGTACGGTGAGTTTCTTTGCTGCTCGATTAACGTCAGTCATCCAGGCTTGATAGTGCATGTAACCATTTTTAGCACCATGGCTAAAGTAACAAAGACTATCAAGATCGGTGTCAAAGGTACCAGCGGCTATTTCATGAAACCGCGGCTTCCAATAATGGTGGGTTTCGCCTTCAACCAAAATCACTTCATCTTGGCTATTCACACTGCGACCTAGCATACTTGCGATTTCAAGGCCTGCTGCGCCGCCACCAACAATAACAATACGAGACATAGTAATTCCTCTAAGCATCAACAGATGCCGATGTAATTTGATAAGAGCCTTAGGACTAAAAGGGGATACGAAAGGTATGACCGAGTGCAGGGCTTTAGATGGCGCTCATTATAGTTACCGTTCTTTTTGGAACAATTAGCTCAAAAGGTAAATTACTTTTGCACACAGGTAACAATTGTTGGGTGAGGAATTATTGTTTATTGATTTTTAAGCATTTTACTTGAATTTTGTCATATGTATTTTGACCCACGCTCTGGGGTGTAGGTCAAAATAGTGGGAGTGCTAGGCTTGTTTAAGGCCGTGGCTTAAGTGATCAAGTAGCATACGTACCTTTGGTGAGAGATGGCGATTTTGCGGATAAAGCGCCCAAATCCCCTCTTCTGGTTGGCGGTTTTGCTCAAGCAAAGGCGTTAGCTCGCCTGACTCAATAAACGGCAATACGTAATAATCGGGCAATTGTACTATGCCGATGCCTTTAATGGCGGCATCAACTAAAGCGTGGCCACTATTACAACTTAAACTGCCTCTAACGCGTACATTTCTGGTTTTGCCATTTTCTTGAAAGCGCCAATAATCCATGGTGCCGATTAGGCAGTTGTGCTGATCTAGCTCTGATAGCGAGTGCGGAATACCATAGGTTGAGATATAGCTAGGCGACGCGCACACATATTGGGTACGACTGCTTAGCTTCTTGGCCATCATGCTTGAGTCTTCTAAGTGTCCAAGTCGAATCGCCAGATCGTAACCTTCATCAACTAAGTCTAACTTTTGGTTGGTTAGATTGAGTTTGACTTCCAGCTCTGGGTAGAGCGATGCAAAGTCATTAATTAATGGCGCCATGGTCATTTCGCCATAGGTGACCGGCGCGGTGATTTTGAGTAACCCGCGTGGGCTTGTCTGCAAATTAGTAATTGCACGCTCGGCTTCTTCTAAGCCATCTAATACTTGGCGACAATGTTGATAATAGATGCGACCAACTTCGGTTACCGATACCTTGCGGGTGGTGCGGTGAAACAGCTTAGAGGCCAGTCTGGTTTCAAGTGCACTAATTTGGCGGCTGACTTGTGCGGTTGATATCCCCAATCTTTGTGATGCCTTGGTAAAGCTTTCTGCTTCAGCAACGGCGACAAACTCACTCACACCTTCCCAATTGAACATGATGACTCCTTATGCGACAAGCTGACTCAGCCTTTATTACTGTATGGTAAAAGAGATTTGTATTAAGAGCTAATTATCATTCTATTTGAAATAAATATAATGAGCCTCATCAAAAGGTGAGTCATTGTCGCTAATCAGGTTAGCTAACCTGCAGCCGGGTGACATGGACTGCTTATATCTGGAACTGTCTATATCTGGAGCGACTTCGCTCTCAGTTCGCGCTGGTCACTCAAGGGCGAAATACAGTGGATTGTTAGACGCAATCCCAGCCTTCGACTATAGATTAATAGGCTGCTAAATCGACTTATGCTCAGCAACCGCGAATTGTCATAGAGAGGTACTAACATGGCTGGTGGATGGTCAAGAGATGGTGCGGTGCAAGATCAAATCGACAGCAGTGTCGACGATGCCGTGTCAACCGCTAGAAGTAAACTGGTTGGCGGGATTAGCCTGCAACATTGTGAAGAGTGTGGCGAGCAGATCCCTGAGGCTCGACGTATGGCGGTGGCAGGTGTATGACTCTGTGTTCATTGTCAAAATGAACTCGATGGTGCTCAGGCAAAGCAACAGCTGTTTAATCGCCGAGGCAGTAAAGATAGCCAGCTACGTTAAATTTGCTGTGGCAAAAACCAGTAGAGATTAATTTATAACATGGCTTTGAACTAGCTCAAGCCCTAGAAAGCATTTCAGTAAATAATGAAGCCACGTTCCTAAAGATTATTACCATATGGTAAAGGTTAATTACCTATTGGTGGGATTATCAATATTGAACAGGTCGTTATAATCTTTGCCATACCCACAGCGGTGACACGCCGTATATAAAAGTTTATTAAGAGTAGGAATACAAGATGACAGCACAAACAATCAAATCAAAAGCCGCAGTAGCTTGGGCCGTTGGCCAGCCACTATCTATGGAAATCGTAGATGTAATGCCACCACAAAAAGGTGAAGTGCGCGTTAAGATGATCGCCACTGGCGTATGTCACACCGACGCATTTACATTATCGGGCGACGATCCAGAAGGCATCTTCCCTTGTATTCTTGGTCATGAAGGTGGCGGTATTGTTGAGTCTATCGGTGAAGGTGTCACTAGCGTTAAAGTAGGCGACCACGTTATCCCACTTTACACTCCTGAATGTGGCGAATGTAAATTCTGTAAGTCTGGTAAGACTAACCTTTGTCAGAAGATCCGTGAAACTCAAGGTAAAGGTTTGATGCCAGATGGTACTAGCCGTTTCTCTAAAGATGGCCAGATAATCTATCACTACATGGGCACTTCAACGTTCTCTGAGTACACCGTATTACCTGAAATTTCGTTAGCGAAAGTCAACCCTGAAGCGCCACTTGAAGAAGTTTGTCTTCTAGGCTGTGGTGTCACAACCGGTATGGGCGCGGTAATGAACACCGCTAAAGTTGAGGAAGGCGCAACCGTTGCTATCTTCGGTATGGGTGGCATTGGTCTGTCAGCGGTTATCGGCGCGGCAATGGCTAAAGCGTCACGCATCATTGCTATCGATATCAACGAAAGTAAGTTCGACCTAGCCCGTCAATTGGGTGCAACTGACTGCATTAACCCTAAAGACTATGACAAGCCAATCCAAGATGTGATTGTTGAGCTGACTGATGGCGGCGTTGATTACTCATTTGAGTGTATTGGTAACGTTAACGTCATGCGCAGCGCACTTGAGTGTTGCCATAAAGGTTGGGGTGAGTCAGTGATTATTGGTGTTGCAGGTGCAGGCCAAGAGATCTCAACGCGTCCATTCCAGTTAGTGACGGGTCGTGTTTGGAAAGGTAGTGCATTTGGTGGCGTTAAAGGCCGCTCTGAATTACCAGAGTACGTTGAGCGTTACCTTGCAGGTGAGTTCAAGTTAAGTGACTTTATTACTCATACAATGGCGCTTGAGCAAGTTAACGAAGCATTTGATCTTATGCACGAAGGTAAGAGTATTCGTACAGTAATCCACTTCGACAAGTAATTAGGTCATATAAAATAACAAGCGCTTTCGGGCGCTTGTTGTTTTTAAGAGGCTTGATTGCTCTCGATGTAAAAATTTATAGGAGTCGGCATTAAATGACCGTTGAAAATATCAGTGTCAACAAGAGCTTTGGCGGCTGGCATAAGCAATATAGCCACCAGTCTACAACCCTAAATTGCGCCATGCGATTTGCGGTTTATCTGCCGCCTCAAGCGTCAAATGGTAAAAAAGTTCCCGTGCTTTATTGGTTGTCAGGGCTAACCTGTACCGATGAAAACTTTATGCAAAAAGCTGGCGCACAGCGAATGGCTGCTGAGCTGGGTATGGCGATTGTTGCGCCAGATACCAGCCCACGAGGCGATGATGTTGCCGATGATGCGGGTTACGACTTAGGTAAAGGCGCGGGCTTTTATGTCAATGCTACCCAAGCACCTTGGAATCGCCATTACCGCATGTACGATTATGTGGTTAATGAATTGCCTGCGCTTATTGAATCTATGTTCCCGGTGAGTGATAAGCGCTCTATTGCGGGTCACTCTATGGGCGGCCACGGTGCGTTGGTGATTGCCATGCGTAACCCACAGGCTTATCAATCTGTGTCGGCATTTAGCCCGATTGCAAATCCAGTAAATTGCCCTTGGGGCAAAAAGGCACTAACAGCCTATCTAGGCCGTGATACCACAACTTGGGTTGATTACGATGCCAGCCTATTGATGCGTAAAGCGACTGAATTTGTGCCAGCTTTAGTTGATCAAGGTGAGGCTGATGACTTTCTTATCGAGCAGTTAAAGCCAGAAGTACTAGAGGCGGCAGCTAAAATGAGCGGCTACCCGCTAACGCTAAATATGCAAGAAGGTTATGATCATAGCTATTACTTCATCTCTAGCTTCATTGAAAACCACTTACGTTTTCATGCCGAGTATTTAGCGCAGTAAAACGCAATTTTCACCCGAAATACCGACGCTATAAGCCGCCAATAGGGCGGCTTTTCTATTACCTTTAAAAAGATTATTACCCAAGAGTAAAAGTGATTTGTATTGAAGGGGGATTATCATTATTTATCAGAAAAATATAATACGGATATTGATTTTAAACGCCTTTGCAAACAATTGCGGAGCACAATTAAGGTAATAAAATGAGCTGGATGTTTCTTTTTCTGGGTGTGGTGGCAGAAGCCTTGTCTCATGTGGCGTTAAAAGCCACTGATGGTTTTAGTAAGCCGTTACCTGCCGCTTTAGTGCTTCTAGGCCACCTAACGGCATTTATCTTTTTAGGCCAAGCGATGAAGGGCATGCCTGTTGGTGTAGTACACGCGCTTTGGGCGGGGTTGGCCATTGTTACTGTGACTTTATTGTCGGCGCTATTTTATCGTCAACACTTAGATATGACAGCTTGGGTTGGTATGGCGCTGGTGGCCGTTGGTGTGATGATGATTAACTTTTCTCAGGGGCACAGCCATTAACCGCGAATATTGCTGTTTAACTGAGACGACTATAAATTAAGTCGAATTGTTGATTTTACATGTTGGTTTGATTGATTTTGCTCAAGGCCTACAAGTGAGTTCGACAATGGGCAAAGTTGAAGTAGGGTTTGATTCTGTCTCGACACTTGGTGAGCAATGATGAAAGCGCAAATAAAGCGGAACGATAAGTTTGAAAATAATGAGCCGAAGAATGACATTAAAGAAAAAATTGAAGCATTTTATGACACTAAGTAACGCCTAATTGTTGGCTCGATAGGGCGCTTAAAAGCGATTTTTCACCTGAAAGCGCCATTCCCAACTATTCACTTCAACCCCGGAGGTGAATGGCATACTTATATCAATATGAGCGACATTACCGTAGCTTGATTTTGATGAGTAAATCCTTGCACCAATACCAACGCTGCCGATGGGGGAAGATACTGCGTTATTTTCATCGTCACCACCAAATGCATGACCTACATCGGTAAATACGGCCCAACCGAGTTCCGCTAATTGATATAAATTGATATTAGGATAGTTTCTTATCTCTGCGGTAAAGGCCCATTGATTGTCACCATATTGGTAATCATTGGGGTAGCCACGAACCCCAGTGTCATCGCCAAGAGCAAAAGGTTCATCCAAGTAGTTATTTTGTGAGGTGCTTAATCTGAGCTTTGAATAGGCAGTCCACTTGGGACTAATATGATAAAAATACTCGGCGGCGACATTGAGTTTATAGAAATCTTTTTGGCTGGTGGCAAATACGCCCTCACCATCCATCTCCAATAAAATCAGTTGATCCTCACCATGGTAGCCGCGACTCGATTGCCAGTTTATGTGGTAACCAATCGGTGAGCTGTCGTTTAGGTCTCGGGTTTCGATACCTAGCTTAAAGTAATGCTGCCAACCAAAGTTAAAGTCCTCGTTGTAATTAATTAAATGCACATTCTTGAGGACTTTGAAATCATCTTGTAGATACTGATAAGCAAGCCATGGATAAAGAAAGTCTCTATCTTTTGGCAGCTCTGAGTTTGGGTAGCTATCGATATGGTTAAACTCGTGCTGGTCTTGAGTTATCCCGGTAATAAACCTAGAAACTTCCTCGCTATTGTGGTTTATCAGCCAGCCAAAGCGGGCATTATTGTAGAAAACGGAGTGCTGAAATTCATTAATATCCATACCGTTTTGCTTGAGAGTATCAACGCGCAGGTCATCCAAGTATTCGGCAGAGTACATATGGCTGCCGTCTAAGGTGTAAAAAGGTTTATTAAAATAAACATGTTTAGCCTGCCCATCGCTATTATCGTAAAAGTCAGCAGCAATAGTGGCGTGTTGGATATAATAAAATGGTGCCTCGACGCCAAACTTATAGCCCGTTCTGTCTGCATTTGACTGATATTTGATACGAGTTCGAATACCGTAACCGAGTAGATTATCTTCTTTGATACCGATGGAAAACTTATTTTCCCCGCCGCTTCTTCCTGCGCTAAAAGTGGGCAGTAGTGACCAGTTATCCCAGGTTTCGACTAAGATATTTTCGCCTTCATCAGAAAGGTCTGCATCGGGAGCGGGTGCTGAGTAGCTAATTTTAGCGTCACGAATATAGGCCTGTGAGCGCAATATACGTTGTGCTTCGTCTAGGTCCTTTTGGCTGACTTCATTTCCTTCTGAAAAGCTAAGTTTGTCGCGGATCACTGAGTCTCGGGTGTTAATATGTAGGTAGTTAGCCCAGCGATGAATGAAAAAAGTATCGGGGTCGGAGAGATCAAAAATATCGTTACTCTTGATCACAATATTCTTGGTCGGTTTTTTTTGCTCGTAATCTTCAGCGTGGTGCTTATCAGGAACTGCAGTTTTATTTTCAGCCGAAGCAACATCCATCTGGATGCTAAAAAAGAACACTAAGGTGATGCTGAAAACCCGCTTCATTATGTCACTCTACTCCTTGGCGAGAATTAATAGTGGCTAAAGTGTAACAAAACTATAACACAGCGTAAGTGTAGATTAGTCAAGTCATAACAGGCAGTTTTACTTAATCAGAAAATGATTTAGCGCAATAAAAAAGAGCGCCTTTAAGCGCTCTTTCTTTGGTGATTATTGCTGCTAGCGCTTACAAGGTACGCCTTGGCGGAACGGCAACGTTGGCAAAAATTAAGCCTGCAATAATGGACATAAAAATTAAAAAAATCTGTATCCCCAAATGAGATTGGTTAAAGATGGTCTCACCGAGAATTAAGGTATTAAGGCCGATATAGGTTTTACTACCAGGTACTAAGATCACTATGCCTTGCAATAATGCGATAGAAGCGGGTGCCTTCATCCAACGAGAAAACAAGTTAGAGTATACGCCGACGGCTAATGCGCCAAAGAAAATACCAATCGATTCGCCAAAGTAAATCCCGCCCAATATCGCCGAGAAAAAAGCGACAATGCCAGCTAATATGCCCCAGGGGGAGTCTTTTATTCTGGCTTTAAAGATAATAACCAGTGCCGTAGATAAGATTGGCACTGAGATAAATGTCGCCCATTGAGGTAGTGCTTCAGGAGGAATATAGCTTGTCTCGCCAAATAACGCCTTGCCAATGGCCATGCCGAGGATCACCCCGAAATAGAGCTTAAATAGCAGCATGAAGGCATCCATCACCCTTGCCGTACCTGAGATAAGGTCACGCGCTGCGAGTTCAGCTAGCCCCAAAGTGAGGGCAAGGCCGGGAATAAAGATAATAATGCCGGACAAGATCACCACAGGGATATTAACCGAAGGGTCGACGCGTGCGATAGCGAAGGCTGCAATAGCACAGAGGATCGCGGCAAGGGGCTCAAGCATTTCTGCCATACGTTTAGAACGTTCGGCGCGATAAACTAAACCGTAAACCATCAGGCCTAACATGCTAGACCAAAAAGCATCGTTCCAACTCGTGCCCATTAGCATGGCAAAGGCACCTGCCGATACACCAAAGGCGAGTAGGGTTAGTTTGGTACCGTATGGGTTAGGTTTATTGGAGATCTCTTCTAGGCGTTCAAGCGCTTCACTGAGTGTGCGCTGACCTGACATGAGTTCTTCAACCAGTTCGTCGGTTCTGGCTAATGAGCCCAGATCTAGCTCACCGGGCTTCACTCTGGCGACGTGGTTATACTCTTGGTCTTCGTCGTGTTGTAACACAAAGGTCATCGCGGTTGGCGAGATCAAGAAGTAACCTTCAATGCCAAGCACGTTAGAAACACCTTGTAGGTGAGTCTCTAGGCGATAGGCTGGCGTACCAAATTTATGCAGTGCTTTACCGAGCCGTATGATGAAACGGCGCTTTTCTAAAAATTCTCGATTATCCACAATCTTGCTTCGCTGTAGGTGACTTCAGGATTATTTATTTTATTAAACAAATGCTTACATTGTTTTTATCGTTTGTTCTATACAGATGTTTATTTGCCCTGTTTTGACGAGCGCATCTTAACCTATTTGAGCTAAAAAGGTTGCCATTTATTTTACATAATGTTCGATAATTGTAATGCTGTGGTTTTACTTGCTACTGAATAGGTCAACGTATGCCACTTGCTATATCCGCTTTGTTTATCAGCCTTACTGCACTGTTAACGATTGCGCTCTCTTTTAGGGTAATAAAACTGAGGCGCAGACATAAAATTGGTCTCGGTAGTGCGGGTAATGAGTCACTTGAATTGGCGCAAAGAGTGCACGCTAATTTATTGGAAAACGCGCCTATTACTTTGTTGCTGTTCGTGGTTGCAGAGATGAATGGCACCGGTGCGCTATTACTTTACGTATTTGGCACTGTATGGATTGTTGCTCGTTTGCTGCATGCAATTGGGTTAACTCAGGGGCGAGGCGGTTATCATTTCGGTCGTTTTTGGGGCGTCTTGTTAACTTGGGCTGTGATGTTAGCTCTAGTGCTGGCAAATTTACTGACTTTTATCTCCAGTTTATAGCGCTTAGCCAATGTCAGCCAAAAGCTAATAAGCCTTATTGTATCGACTTCAGTACACTGTAAAGTCAGGCTGAATAATACCCACAGCCAAATTATGGGATAAGGGGCTATACTAAAAAAAGCATCAACTTGATGCTTTTTTAGTCACACCTTGCAGGCGGAGCCTGTTATACTCCGCGTCCCCAACGTGAGAGTAACGTGGGGCGCGAAATCTGCGTAATTTTTGTATTTCAGTTAGGCTGCCTAATCCATGCAAGTAGAATCCACGTTATTTACCTTTCCAAAGTATCGCCCTGAGCTTACTCGCCCAGCGCCCTTCTTGCCTATGTCTCGCAAAGAGATGGCTAAGCTAGGCTGGGATAGTTGCGACATCATTATCGTCACCGGCGATGCGTACGTGGATCATCCAAGCTTTGGTATGGCAGTAATTGGCCGCATGCTCGAAGCGCAAGGCTTTAGAGTCGGGATTATTGCCCAACCTGATTGGTCAAACAAAGAAGACTTTATGAAGTTAGGTAAGCCTAACCTCTATTTTGGTGTGACCGCCGGTAACATGGACTCGATGATCAACCGCTATACGGCCGAGCGGCGTATGCGTCATGATGATGCCTATACCGCAGGAAATATTGGCGGTAAACGCCCCGATCGTGCCGTAACGGTTTACACCCAGCGCTGTAAGGAAGCCTTTAAGAATGTGCCTGTGGTGATTGGCGGTATCGAAGCGAGCTTGCGCCGTATCGCTCACTACGATTATTGGTCCGATAAAGTGCGTCGTAGCGTTATTTTAGACGCCAAAGCAGATATCTTGGTTTACGGAAATGCTGAGCGACCTTTGGTGGAGTTGTCACACCGTTTAGCCACTGGCGAGCCTATCTCTGAGCTGCATGATATTCGCGGCACGACAGTTATTCGTAAAGAGCCTTTGCCTGAGTGGAAGGGCATGGATTCACGAAAAATAGATCAACTACATAAAATCGATCCAATTCCTAACCCGTATGGTGCCGATGATGTCGGTTGTAAAAACCTGTCGGGCCCAACGGATGAGAAAATATTCGATAATGATGCGCCAAAGGCGATCAGTATCCAACCTGCCAGACCTAAGCCTTGGGAGAAGACTTATGTCTTACTGCCTAGCTATGAAAAAGTATCTGAAGATAAGTTTTTGTATGCCCATGCCTCGCGTATTTTGCATCAGGAGCAAAATCCCGGTTGTGCGCGCGCGTTATTTCAAAAGCATGCCGAGCGTGCCATTTGGGTTAACCCACCGGCATGGCCGCTGAATACTGATGAGATGGATGGCGTATTTGATTTAGCTTATCAGCGCGTGCCGCATCCATCTTATGGCAAAGAAAAAATTCCTGCCTACGACATGATTAAGACCTCAATCAATATTATGCGTGGCTGCTTTGGTGGCTGTTCTTTCTGTTCGATCACCGAGCATGAAGGACGAATTATTCAAAGTCGTTCTCAGGATTCGATCGTTAAAGAAATTAAAGACATTCAAGATAAAGTGCCTGGATTTACCGGGGTGATCTCCGATCTGGGTGGCCCAACGGCCAACATGTATCGCTTAGGCTGTTCTAGTGTTAAAGCTGAAAGCACTTGTCGTCGTTTATCTTGCGTATTCCCGTCAATTTGTGGTCATTTAGATACCGATCATCAAGCGACTATCGACTTGTATCGCGCCGCTCGAGATGTACCAGGGATTAAAAAGGTATTGATTGCCTCTGGGGTGCGCTATGACTTAGCCACTGAAGATCCGCGCTATGTTAAAGAGCTGGCCACCCATCACGTGGGTGGCTACCTGAAGATTGCTCCAGAGCATACCGAAGAGGGACCGCTCAATAAGATGATGAAGCCGGGAATGGGCACTTACGATAAGTTTAAAGAACTTTTCGATAAGTACTCAAAAGAGGCGGGGAAAAAGCAGTATTTGATCCCTTACTTTATCTCGGCGCATCCAGGCACCACCAATGAAGATATGGTGAATTTGGCGCTATGGCTGAAAGGCGAAAAGTTCAAGCTGGATCAAGTGCAGAACTTCTATCCATCACCCATGGCAAACGCAACGACGATTTACCATACCGAGCTGAACTCACTTAAAAATGTGAAGCACAACAGCGAACAGGTTTCGGTACCGAAAAAAGGCCGCCAGCGTAAGTTACATAAAGCTTTGTTGCGTTATCATGACCCAGCAGGCTGGCCGCTTATTCGTGAAGCGCTTATCGATATGGGTAAAGAAAAGTTAATTGGTAATGGCCCATCTTGCTTAGTGCCAGTAGAGACGCGCCAGGAGCGTGAAGCGAACCGCAACAATAAGAAGCTCAATACTAAAGATGACGGTAAAGGTAAAAAAGCCTTTACCCGTTTCTCTGCTGATCAGTTTGATGACCGCAAGTCTGGGCAGGGTAAATCTGCTCAGAGTAAGCCGAGTCAGAATAAGTCAGGCCAGAGCAAAGCGGCGAACGCTAGCACGGCTAAGCAAGGCGCTAAAACAGGTGGTCAGGGAAATCCAAATTCAAATAAAGCAGCTGCCAAGCGACCGCCTAAAAAGAATGCTTGGGGAACCACGCCGAAACACCAAAGGTAACGCACCCAGAGTAAAACAACGCTTGGGACACTCAACTGTCCAAAGCATCAGCGATAAGCTTGCTGTAGCTAATTAAACTAAAATAAGGGAATATCAAGGATATTCCCTTATTTTTTTGGCTGGATCATGACTCAAGAAATGAATGACACAAACGATTATAGCGATGAGAGCTTTTGGCTGAAGGTGAAAATGTTTGCCAAAAAAGCCGGACGTGAAGTGATAGATAATGCGCTGTGTTTATATTATGCCGCGAAGCGACCAGATACGCCTAAGTGGGCGAAGACGGTGATTTTTGGTGCCTTGGCTTACTTTATCTCGCCGATTGATGCAATTCCAGACTTAACCCCTATACTGGGATTTTCCGATGATCTCGGGGCATTAGCTGCTGCGCTGGCTATGGTATCTATGTATATCGATGATGATGTCAAAAACCAAGCCGCCGAAAAGTCGTCAGCCTGGTTTGATTAGTGAAGCATTGATACAGAGAGGCTTCACCGGTTAATACAAAGAGCTTTCGCCATCAGGGCGGTTCTTAAAGCGCCTATGTAGCCACATATATTGGCTTGGCTTAGCCATAATTGACTCTTCAACAATCTTATTAATAAAGCACGCGCCCGCGTGTTCATCTCCCTTAGGAAACTTATCTATCATTGGTTCTTTTATAGTGAGAGTGTAGTGGCCACTGTCGTTGTTACGTACAAAAACAACAGGCACTATGGCGCAGTTGGTGTTATCCGCTAACAAACTGGTGCCAGTGGTAGTACAAGCATTTTCAACTGCGAATAACGGCGCAAAAGTCGAGCGACGGCGACCATAGTCATGATCCGGTGCATACCACATGAAGGCACCATCATTGAGCGCTTCCAGCATAAACTTGACGTTCTTGCGATGAATCAACGTATGCCCACCTTGCGAACGTCCTTTTAGCTGGAAGTAATCAAAACATGGATTGTTGTTAGGGCGGTATACCGCCATGCCCTTTGCATATTGGCCAAATGCGCGGCCACTAAGCTCAAGGTTGAGTGAGTGCACGGCAATTAGCAGTGCACCACGACCTTCAGCCTTTAGTTTGTCGATATGCTCCATGCCAACTACAGTGGTGTGTTTAGCAATACGTTCATTCGACCAAAACCAAGCCATACCGGTTTCTAATAGGGCTAAGCCGGTGTTTTCAATATTCAGTTTGATTAAGTTATCGCGCTCAGCGTCACCCATATCTGGAAAGCACAGTTCAAGATTGCGCTTAATGGTGTGCTGGCGCTTCTTCATAAAGCCGATGACAATACGGCCAACAAGCTTACCTAAGCGTATTTGAATCGCATAAGGCAACAGACTGCAAAGAAAGCTAAGGCTAACGATGAGTAATACACCCCAATATTTGGGATGTAACATTGCGAGCGAGAAGGTTGGAACTGTGTACTTACTCATGAGGGGTTGAGCTTTTAGTGATACTGAAAAATGTCGCGCGAGTATACGCCATGTTTAGAGGTTGAGCGCTGTCTTATATTCGTTAATTGCGCTAAAACCAAGGCACAGCTTGATTTATAAAGACTTTAAGCTTTCAGCTAAAATTTATCTCTTTGTGATAGTGTTAGTCACAAATCATCGGAGATAATAATGAAAACAATAAAATACTCACAAATGGCCCTGTTAGCGGCGAGTGGCTTTGCATTGCCTGCAATGGCAGTGACCTCAGAACAGGCTGCTTTTTTCGATAATCTCGCTGCTCATTGTGGCAAAGCGTTTGAAGGAACTGTTACTGCGGGCAATAGCGCAGACTCGGCATTTAGTGGCAAGAAGCTTGTTATGCATGTGCGTGAATGCAGCGATACAGTACTTAAGGTGCCATTTCATGTGGGTGATGACCACTCTCGTACTTGGGTGATAACTAAAACGCCTTATGGCCTGCATTTAGCTCATGATCACCGTCATAAAGATGGATCTGAAGACAAGGTGACTATGTATGGTGGTATGACAGCCAATATGGGCATCGCTACTGAGCAGTCATTTCCCGTCGATGCTTACTCGATTAACAACTTTAGAGAAAATGCTTTAGATGTGTCGGTGACTAACGTGTGGCACATGTACGTCAAGCCGCAAGAATTTACTTACCGTTTAACTCGTGAAAATCGTGATTTTAGAGTCGATTTTGATCTGAGCAAGCCAGTGGCATTGCCACCAGTGCCATGGGGGCATAAATAACGAATTCTTATCCTGTAAAGGGGTGTGAAGAATGTGATTTACCTCGGTTCTAACTTTGAAGGACCTAGGATCTAGGACCTAGGATCTAGGTCCTATCCGTATCTGCATTTCCTAGAAGCTTCTTTTTCTCTACTTTTCTTCAAAAGTAAAAGATTGCCCTGCTAGAGCAGCTTCAAACATTAAGCCGCCTTTGGCTACGGTAAATACCGCCATACCATTAATATAGGCGGCAGTAGCAGCACTTTTACCGGCGCCCGCTGAGTTACCTGTGGTACCAGCCTGAGCATTGGCACCTATGTTGATGGCAACGGCCGAAGCTTGAGCGCCAAATTCAAAACTGCCACTGGTAAAGTCTTTATAGGCGGCCTCATTTTTAAAAAAGATGATCTCGCTGTAGGCCTGACCACCGAGCTGAAAACCAAAAGAAATTTGAGTTAGGCTGGTATTACCGGCATAGCTGCCAGCACGATAAACTTGTCCTTTACCATAGGCGGCACCAATACCTATACCGCCTTTTCCTACCGTAGGAAATAGTGCGTAACCATAAGCGCTGTCAAAGAATTTTTGTGTTTCATTGGCTTGCTGAAAAGTGCTCTTAGCTTGCGCATAGCTGTCTTCTGCGAGCGCCTGCGGCGCTATCAATACGCTAGCAAGTAGACATAAGCTAGCGGTGACTCTTTTAATAAAACCTATCATTGGATTCTCCTCATTCCATTTTCGCTATGTCATAAACAGCTTAAACCTTAGCATAGCCTTACTGAACGGAAAGTGAATACACTTTTACAAAGCGATTGTTATCTAAAAAATAAAAGCGCCAACAGGGCGCTTTAATAGAGTTAGCTAAACGATGATAAACAGAGTTGCTTACTCGACAGGTAGGCCTAATACATAATGATTAAACCATTTCTGATCCCACTCCATCTTAGCCTTACGGTGTTGATACTTACTCAGGCCATGGCCTTCATCGGGGTAAACGACTAACTCTACAGGTACATTGAGGTAGTGTTGAAGAGCGCGATACAAACCTTGTGCATGACCCAGTGGTACACGCTGATCGCCTTCACCGATGTGAATTAACGTTGGGGTTTTGATGTTATTAGCATGGGTCAATGACGAGCCATGATCATAGGCTGCAGGCTTTTCCCATGGCAGGCCTTCCATAAAGTTAATCACATGGCCAGGCGTGTCTTCAAGCATCCACTGCAGGCGCTGATCGAATACGCCTGCGCCAGAGCTTGCGGCTTTAAAGCGGTTATTGGTACTGATAATCGCATTGGTGAGATAACCGCCGTTACTCCAGCCCATCACGGCCATCTTGTCACCATCAACGACACCATCGCTAATAAGTTGATCAACGCCAGCCATAATATCGTTCACTTCAATATCGTGTTCGCGACCGACAAGATCGGTTAAGAACTTATCGCCATAGCCAGTGGAGCCACGGTAATTAGGTGAAAGTAGAGCCCATCCATTAGCGGTGAAGGTCGAACGTCCGTAAGATCTATGCTGCAGGGCATAAGGCGTCGCTGATGTTGGCCCCCCATGAATTTGCACGATTAATGGCAAGGGGCCATCTTCTTTTTTGTATCCAGCCGGTAGATCGAGTATGCCTTCAACAACAGCACCATCGGGCGCAGTCCATTTTACAATAGAAACTTGCGGCAGTTTCCAACTATCAACTTGTGGATTGATATTGGTTATACGTTTAGCCTTGGCACGGCTACTGTTGGCATCTGCAATAAACATGTCAGAGAAATGATCTAAGCCGTTATGGCTAAAAGCGACGGACTTACCATTTTGACTAAAGCTATAACTACCGATCACCATGTCACCGGGAATTACGCTGCGAGTATCGCCTTGTTCGCCATCATCGATTTCAGTACAGAACAGTTTGACGCGGCCATGATCGGCGCCGCGATAGCAGATCTCATCACTGTTTGGCCGCCAAGTAAGATCGCTTGAGTTCAGTGTCACATCGTCTGGGCGAGAGATCTCAAGCGATGGTTTATCTGTGGCTTTGGCATCGGCAATAAATAGCTGGCCTGGATGACCGTCGAAATCGATTCTAAACGCTAATTCGGTATTGTTGTCTTGCCAAGCAAGGCCGAGCAGCCAGCCATATGGCGAAGGGGCATTGTCACGCCATTGGGTGTCTGCCAGCACGCTGTTCTGCTGGGTGGTCGTATCGAAAATTTCAACATCAGACCAACCTTCTAAGAATACCAGTTCGTTATCTGTGGTGGTGATACGGGCTATCTTGCTGCCATCTTGGCTAACCTTAAACTCCCAAACAACCTTATCGTCATCTAGGAGTAATGTCTGCTTAAAATGCTCAAGGTCGAGCTGATATAGTGGATTGGTTTTTTGTTCGCCGTGGCCATACTTTGGAGCGCTGTGATCGGCGCGCATTGCTGCCCACTGATCTTTATCGGTTGTGGTTTTAGTGGTTAGAAAATACAGGCTTTTACCGTCATGACTGAGCTCAAAGCCTGTGACGCCTTCGGCTTCTTTAGTCATAGGTTGGCTATCGCCACTTGAGATGGATAAACGGAAGACTTGAGTTTTACCGTTGAATGGTGCCTTTGCACCTTCTTGCTTTATTTTTCCTAGGTAGTAAACGTATTCACCGTCTGGGCTCCACTGTGGGCTAGACTCGCTCTCGTTAGTAAAGGTCAGACGCTTTGGTTGGCGAGACTGAGTATCAACTAACCATAAGTCGCGCTGGCTTTTATCAAGCTCCTTGTCCCAGCGGGACTCTAACCACACCGCTTGCCTACCATTCGGGCTAAGGGTTACTGCGCCCATATTACCGATATCAAAGAAGTCATCAATGCTGATGTCGTGCGTTCTCTCTACCGCCATGGCGGAGAAACTGCTGCCGAACAGTGCGGCAGCAAGCAACGATAGCTTGTGTGATTGTTTCATGTATTAATTCCTACCCTTCAATAAGTTAACTTGCATTTATTATTTTTTTTTTGATATTTTCTTGAAATAAGGGCTAATACACTAGCGTAACTTTTACGCGGTTGGCTATGAAAAAAATTCATTCAATGGTGTTTATTTGTGATAAATCAAAAACAGACTTAGTTAATCTTCCGGCTGCTGATTAGCAGACTTTGCCACTAACTTTTTACCTATGATCAAGATAGGGGCAAGCACAAACAGCGAGATAATAAACCACTGGAAATTATTGCCTCCTGCAACGGCTGCCGTTTGTAGTTGCAGTTGGCTGGAAAGCAAGCTCGCGACTCGCTCTGGCGTGGCTTCCAACATCCCTTGGTTCAAGACTTGAGTCATGGCCGTTTGATACTGGATGAAATTGCTGTTCATTTGATTGAAATTTTCGCCTAGCACACCCATGGTGCTGGTGGACTCAATACTCATCATTCTAGAGAACAACGCCATGCCCATCAGACCCCCTAAGGTTCTAAAGAGGTAGAAGTAACTTACGCCCTGTGAAATATGCTCTTTTTTAAAACTCGATAAAATAGAGATAGACACGGTGACATTGAGCAAGCCGACGCCAAGCCCGCGTAAGATCAATGCTGGCAGCATATCACTTGCGCCACTACTGGCGCTGCTACCTGATAGCGAGACGCTCGAGAGCAAGATCATTAGCACACCAATGGGCACCACAGCATCGGGTTTGAGTCTTGGGTGATTACAGATCCAGATACTAATAAGTAAGCCGACAAACATGCTGGCAAAAGCGGGCACTTGCAGCCAGCCTTGCTCGCTATGGCTGTAGCGCAATACACTGCCAAGGTAAACGCTGATCAGCATAGAAGTGCCAAGCACGGCAAAGCCTGCAAGGGCAGCGTTGTACATCGACACTTTATTCTTTAGCGGGCTTAATACATCGCTACGAATGAACTCGCCACGACCAAGCTGCTTCGCGATAACGAATACACATAAGAGAATCAATGCCGCGGTGACCAGAGTCATCTGAGTAAACTCTGGACTATCGAACCAGTTATAGTACTGGCCACGCATCAAGACTAGCGTGATCCCGGTGATGGCAGCGCTCATGGTAATCGCTTGTAGCGCGTTAAATTTCAGGACCTGTATCGCGTCGATATAATCGAGTGGCCGTAACCATAACCAGGCCAAAATGAGCAGGTAAAGGCTCGATTGTGCCGCAAAGATGAGTTGCCATAAGGCGTTCTCGGCTAGCTCGGCGATAAGCCAAGGGTAGACGCCCATAGGTAGCAGAGTTGTCATTAGCATCATGCAACCTTCAGCAATAGCTATGTCCTTAAGTGACAGGTTACGCAGCACCAACACCTGCACTGCCACTAACATACAGCTTGCTGCAATCCCGATAACGCCCCAGCCAATAAAGTGCCCCACGACATTGCTGCTAAAACCTAATAGTAAACTGCTTAACAAGCCAAGAGCGGTGCCCATGGTTAGCAGGCGCTTTGCGCCTATGCGGTAACTTAGCCATGAGGCCAAAGGCAGGGTCAGTAATTGCGCTAAGATATAAGCAATATTGAACCAAGAAGCATTGTCAGCCGATAGGCTTAATGTTCCGGCAATGTTACTGGCACTGGCATTGTAGATAGCCGAGGTGATGCCAAATGGGATCATTGCCAGGGTCACAATTAGCATAAGTTCGAGGCGGCGGTTCATGGAATTAACTCTGAATAAGTGAAAGACTTAGCTATTGGTGCTATTGGTGTTAATCGTGACTTCTGCCGATAGCCCTGGAACGACTCGGCCTTTTAATGCCGACGGGATCATCAGTTTGATCTTTACTGGTACTCGCTGCACCACCTTGACGAAATTACCGGTGGCATTGTCAGGAGGCAATAGGCTGAACTGCGCACCTGTTGATGGCGAAGTGCTGCTCACCGTGCCAGTGAGTGTTGAGTCAGGGAACATATCCAGTATCACCTCTACGGCCTGTCCGGGTTGAATATGGGTTAGCTGAGTTTCTTTAAAGTTGGCTTCTATCCATAATTCACCGGTTGGCACAATGGCCAATACGCCAGAACCTGCTTGGACAAACTTACCGAGTTGTAGGGCGCGATTACCGATCCGGCCAGAGATCGGCGCTAGAATTTGGGTATCTTGCAGTTCTAGTTCGGCTAGCGCTAAGCTTGCTTGTGCTTGTTGCTGCTGTGCAAGAATGTGAGTGCGATCTGTCTCTAGGTTAATAAGCTGCTGCTTGGCTGCTGATAACTTAAACTTAGCCGCCTCAAGGTTGGCATTGGCTATGCGAGTCTTGTTCGCTTGCGCATCGTGCTGTGTTTTGCTGACAGCATCGGTCTTAACCAATTTTGCATACCTAATGAGCTCCTTTTGCTCGAAGTCATGGTTCGCCTCTGCGACCTCCAAATGAGCCGCAGTTTCGTCGATATTGACGTGTTGTAGCGCGGTGCGACTCTGGTTGCTATCGAGTGATGCACTCGCCATGGCTAACGCCGCTTTAGCCTGGTCTCGTCGGGCGACGTAATCTCTCGGATCTATGATTGCCAGTACGTCTCCGGCTTTTACCATTTGGTTATCTGTTACAAATATTTTTGTGACTCGACCAGAAGCCTCGGCGCTTATCTGGGTGATCTCACCATGAACATAGGCGTTATCGGTTTTTTCGGTATCAGCATTACTGACAAAAGTGTTAGCCGTCATTGCAAGAGTCGTGACTAAGGCGAGGGCGATAACGATGGCTTTAATTTTGGCGTTCATATTTTCTCATTAACTTATCGTACCGTACTGGACGGTACGATAAGTTGTTTGGTATAACTAGATCAAGTTAAATTTTAACCAAGGTTCATAAAAGATCGTTTGAGATCGCAAATTAACCTTGAGCAAGCTTATGGGTTACTTGGCTTAAATTGCATGAATAACACAGACCTGTTCTAATTAGGCTCATACAGGAGAGGTACTTGAATGCGTCCATCTACGCTAAAGAAACAAGAAAAAATTATCGACGTAGCGACTCAGCTTTTTTTTGAGCAGGGTTACGCTGACACGAGTCTAGATCAAATTATTGAGGTGTGCGGTGGCTCTAAGCAGACCCTTTATAGCTATTTTGGTTGTAAGCGCGGAATTTTGATTCAGGTGGTCACTCGCTGTACCGAACAGGTGGGCAGTGCTTTTCAATTTGATGCTCAAGTGGATCTAGCTGAACAGCTTAATCAGTTCGGTTACGAATACCTTAAGGCTTTGTGTTCTCAGCCTATTATCGATATATATCGGATTATTGTGACTGAGTCTCGCCGAGATAAAGAGCTGGTAGATTTTTTCTTATCTCGTGGGCCCCATCGTTTTTATCAAATGTTGAGTGATTTTTTACAACTACAGGCTATTCAAGGACAGTTGAATATTGACGATCCTGCCCAGACAAGCAGTCAGTTAATTGGGCTTTTGCGAGGTGATTATTACCAAGATGTGGTCTTGGGGTTAGGTGTCCCTTCGGAAGAGGAAATTAAGCAGTATTCGGCGCAAGCGATTAAAATTTTCCTACATGGCTGTAAAGCCTAACGAATATGGACCTATCACGCCGTGGACTTCAGCAAAGCCTATGGCGGGTTATTTTTCTGATCCTCTTCTTTCTCCTCCAGCATTAACTGCTGCAAATAAGCGAGCTCTTCAGAGCTAAGTAGCTGTTGGCTGGCCCGCATCGGTTGTTTCGGATGTTGTTTCGAATGTTGTTGAGTGAGTTTGCCGCGCAAAAAGGCGGCTCGGGTGATCTGCTTGAGGCCGTAAATAGCCAATATATAGACAGTCAATAACAGGGCTAACTTGGTCGCGGCTTGGTTGATAGCAATAAACCTATCGCCAAAGTAAAAAGGCAAGATCACCAATACCGTCCTGATAAGCCAATTGCCCATTAACGCGAGAGTTAGCACCAACAACCAGCGAAACTTAATATCTTTGAGGCTATCTTGATGCACTCTTGATACTCGGCCGGGATAGCGGCTAAGCATTTTAATGATGTAATAAAAATAGAGCCCAGTCTGAACAAATAGCATGGCAGGAAGTACCATGCCTAAAAGGCTTAAATCAGTCAGAGTCGGCGGCTGACTCAGTTTAATTTCAGGCCAATTATGCTCAAAGGTGATTCGGTAACTGGTGGCTAATACCACAATAATAGCGATGATAACGGCGGGGTAGAAGTGACGTGAAAAACCGATTGGCCGTTTTATTTCATTAAGGCTGCGGTCGCAATAGAGGTAGAGCAGGGGCATCATTAAAAAGTAGACGGGAATAATTAAGATGAAAAGTAAGTGGATGGGGGCAGGGGCGTTATTTATGTTGAGTAACCCAGTAAAAAAATACAGCGCCATTAAACTGAAAATGCCACCCAGAATTTTATGGTTACCACTTTGCTCGGTGTAAATGTAGCGGATATACAAGCCTAGCCCGAGGCAGTGTAGACCGCCAAGCAATGAGAGCCACCAATAACCTTGAGAGAAAAACTCACTAAATTCATTCATGCCAATATCATTTCAACGTATTACTATCCCAGATGCAAGTGTTGAATTTTTAGTCATAGCTAGCCTACATCTATAGTATGTGCTTGCTAGGAAATGTAACGCCGCTATTAACGTCATGGGATGCTATGAGTATAGCGTGGCTGTTAGTCAGTGGACGATTTAACTCGCCTGCTTAGATATCGATTTAAGCTTATGTAGTAACGCCTCTTTTTTAAAGGGTTTTGCGAGGTAATCATCCATACCTGATTGATAACACTTCTGAATATCTTGATCGAGTACGCTCGCAGTTAGTGCGATGATAGGTAACCTTGGCTGAGAATGTAGACTTTCCCACTCTCTGATCTTTTCGGTTGCCGTAAAGCCATCCATAACCGGCATCATGCAGTCCATTAAAATGGCGTGGAAGGCTCTACCAGCGCTGATGAATTCAAAGGCTTCCTGGCCATTACTCGCAATAATAAAATCAAAACCCGCCTGTTTGAGCTGTAAAGAGGCCACTTTCTGATTCACTAGGTTATCTTCTACAATCAGGATAACCACTTTCGATTTCTCTGTTTCAGCGGGCTTGTTTATCGGGTTGAGCTGATTCTGTGGTTGCTGTTGCTGCCTTAGTTTTCGGTTTTCTATGCCGTTATGTATGGCGTTCCTAAAACGGTTGCCTAATAAGGGAAGGGTTACTATTGCATCTATATTATCTAACTGTCGCTTCTCGCCCAGAGCGTTAATGGCAATGGTAAAGATGTCTTTTTGCTTAAGCAATTCAGGTAGGCTCGCAAGTGTACCTCTTGTCGATGACTGGATATCGAGGAACAAAAGATCAATTGTTTGCCTATCTTGAAGCAGGTCAAAGCAAGACTGATAATGGTAGTTAAGGCTAAATCCTTGGCGCTGACATTCTTTGCTAACCATGTCATTGCGTTGCGAGTTATTTGAAATGATCGCAGCGGTTAATGGTTTAAATTGGTTGGAGATTGGTTTTGTGCAGCTGACTATTTTAGCTTTCAGCGAGATAGTGAAGCAGCATCCCTTTCCTTTCACTGAGCTAAGGGTGATCTCGCCCCCCATTAATTCTATAAGTTGTTTGCAAATAGAGAGTCCAAGCCCTGTGCCACCAAATTGACGGGTAATGGTGTCGTCCTCTTGAATAAAAGGAGAAAATATTTGTTGTTGCTTGCTAGGGGCTATTCCTGTTCCAGTATCATGCACGCTAATTAGCATCTTGCTATAGCTGGCACTATTGCGACACGAAACAACGACCTTAATGCCTCCCTCTAGGGTAAATTTTATCGCATTAGAGAGCAGATTCATCAGCACTTGGCGCATGCGATGTTCATCTAAGGAGGTCAGGTAAGGAGTATCTTTATCGATATCGACTTCAAGGGTGAGTTGTTTTTCGGCGACTTTGGGTAAGATCATCGAAAGCGTGTCATATACCACTTCGACAATATTGGTATTTGTATGGGTTATTGAGAGGTTACCAGATTCAATTTTAGAGAGATCGAGTATGTCATTGATAAGCAGTAACAGTGTCTGCGATGAAGTCTCAATAGTTTGTAAATGTTCACTTTGAGTGGCCGTTAGCTTAGTGGCAGCCATGATATCGGACATGCCGATAATTCCGTTGAGCGGAGTCCTGATTTCATGAGACATATTTGCCAGAAAAGAACTCTTTGCCTGATTGGCTTTTTCAGCCTCACGCTTGGCTTGTAATATTTTTAGTTCATTTTGGTGGCGCTCATTAATCAGCTTATTGAGTGTATGGGAAAATAGGCTGAATTCATCGTTACCCGCTTCGTTTATTTTCTGTGAATAGTCATGAGTTTCTTCAATTTGAGACATGGTTTTAATCACGTGGCTGAGATAGTTAGTGATGCGTCGATATAGGTTTGCGCCTATGATGGCAATAATGAGCAAAGAGAAAAACAATGCTGCACAGAATAATAAGATCAAACGCTTAGATTGGCTGATTTCTCTCTGGATATTGTTAGTTAGCTGGCTGGAGAAAGTGCTCACAACATATTGAATTAAATCAAGACGCTGCTGTAATGCTTGCAAACTTGTATCTGGGGTTTGGGTTAGTGGCTGCTGATTTAAAATGTGGCTTCTTAATTGGTAGCTTTGCTCGAATGCTTTATCTGAAAAGGTACTCAGCAGCAGAGATACTTGCTCCGGCTTAGCGTTGATCTCAATAAAGCGTTCAATATAAAGTTGTTGGTGTTCAGTGATGGAGTTCAGCTGGCTAAGCAGTTCGCTTTCTCCGCGATTTAATAGCAACTGTTTGATTAACCAACGCTCTTCAGTAGACCATAGAGACAGCCACTGCAGTTGATAGAGTATCACCAGCTGTTGATTTATTTCATCGTTAACGCCTGAGTGATCTTTTTCCATGGTGCTTAGCGCTTGAACTTGCAGCTCATTGAACCAAAATGACCAGTCTCCTAATCCTTCACTATCAACTTCATTCATCTCTTTTAGCGCATTACTGGTATTACTTAACCAGGACTCCATCTCTAAAGCGTTTTCGGCACTAAAGGCTTGTGGTAGTAACAGCGCTATGTAGTTGAGGCGGGTGTTGAAAGAGTCGATGGACAGCTTAATATTGTGTTTGAATAACTGCTCTCTTGCGTGATTGATCTGTTTGTTTAACTGAGAGAAAGATTCAAGAAAGTTAATTTTGCTATTGAGGGTATTTAGCGATTCAACATTGTCGCTTTGATTTTTAATCTCTAATGCAGACAAGAATGAGGCAAAAATCAGTGGCAATAGCACCAAGGCTAACATCCGTATTTTTATTGAAATATGATTCAATAAGTTCATTTCTACTCCATGAATTGAACAAGTTAGTGGTGAGCTTGTGGTTTAACTAAGCCTTGACTATATTCAGCTTAGTACAAAAAACTATCAAGGAATGAGGGTTTTAATGTTTAAGGGATTAAACGAACGGGTTCAGCTTGTCTGTTGTCAGCAATTTCTTTTGCTGGTGCTTGTGTGTAGCTCCCCCGCCTCTCAAGCTTTAGCCGGCGTCGATGAAAGCGAAGACGTTGAGTTTGCAATTTTTACCTTGAATGACGACTTGCCGCCATTAAGTAAAAGTAAGGCTAGAATGCTTTATCGAGGCAAAAGTAAGAAAATATCCGGTAGCTTAAAAATTATCCTGGTAGACCTCCCTGAAACTTCCATCCACAGAGAAGACTTTTACAAAATGCTACTCGGTAAATCCGTATCGCAGATGAACGGCTATTGGGCTGGGCTTGCATTTTCTGGAAGAGGTACTCCCCCCGAAGAATTAAACAGTGATGATATTAAGCAGATTTTAAAATGGCTTAACGATAACCCCAACGGAATAGCCTATGCCCCCATCGATTCCGTCCCCAAAGAAGTCAATATCTTGATAACCGTGCCTCAGGGAGAATAGCCATGTTATTTCGCCAAACATTATTTATAGCGTTATTTTACCTGTTATTTTGCCCTGCTGCCCAGGCAAGTATTGAGTTAACCGACAACATTTTATTAAGTGGATTTGGCTCAACCACTATCAGCAAAAGTGATAATCGAACCCCACTATTTATTAGTCGAGAAATTACCGACGATACCTGCTACGACTGTGACACCATATTTGGCTTACAGTTAGATATCGATGTGTTCGATGGCTTGAGTGCGTCTGGGCAGGTGGTGAAACGTACCCAGGATAACTGGAGTGACCCTGAACTTGAATGGGCATATCTATCATATGGCTTTGATGATTTTGAGTTGAGAGCAGGGCGTTTGCGCTTACCGGTATTTCTGGTTTCGGAGTACTACTATGTCAGCCAAGCCTACCCGTGGATAAGGCCACCTCAAGAGGTATATGACAGCATTTTAGGGTTTACCTTTTATGATGGTCTCTCTTTAGCCTGGAATTATGATATTTCTGATGAACTGCTGTTAACGGTTTCTCCCTATTACGGTTTTGATAGAGTCAATAAGGTCGAGTTAGGTGACATTTTATTGCAGTTTGATACCGAATGGATAGCAGGGATCTATATTGATTTAGTGGGCTTTAATTACCGTATTCATAGTGGCTTTATGCAAGCCAAATATACCCAGCTTCCCTCGGTAGAGGAGGAAAAACTCGATATTTACACGTTAGGGGCGGAATACAGCTATGGCTCTTGGTTGTGGATAGCAGAGGTTGAGTCCGATCGATTACAAGCAAACTGGTATGCCTCGGCTATTTATGCATTTGACGAATTGTCACCCTATTTAACTTACGGTGAGAGCCATCAACTGCGAAAGTCAAAAGCGGTAACGGCAGGGGTTAAATATGACTTAACATCAAGTGTTTCAATCAATATTGAATACCAGATTATCTTCTCTCAAAAGGAAGGTAATCGCGCCCAGTTTGTCACTTCACCACTGGTCTACGGCGAAAGCTCAGACGCTGATTTATTAAGCTTGGCGGTTAGTTTTGTATTTTGATGAAGACTAAGCTCAATCATTTTGGGCTAGTCGTTCCAGCTTGGCTTTGACTGTGAATCGCGTCGGTTATTGTAAAATAGCGGTTATTTGGCGATTGATGGTTTGGATTTCGCTACACAAGTTGATTATTGCTATGCGCTCGGGGAGTGAGCCGCCTTTAGAGCTCGACTCAACGACTTGTGCCAAGCTTACAGCGTCTTGCGCGCACAGGTTACTGAACATGCCTTTGAGCTCATGGGTGAGACGAAATAATTCAGTGATATTTTCTGTTTGATAGCTCTGAAAAATGAGGTGATCACTTTGGCCATACTCTTCGATATAGATCGTCAGTAGCATGTTCAGCAT
This sequence comes from Shewanella sp. 0m-6, assembly GCF_052977325.1. Classification (NCBI taxonomy): domain Bacteria; kingdom Pseudomonadati; phylum Pseudomonadota; class Gammaproteobacteria; order Alteromonadales; family Shewanellaceae; genus Shewanella; species Shewanella sp. 0m-6. The sequence goes on along the minus strand of NZ_JBRIMD010000022.1, from coordinate 8,985 downwards.
AGAATCATCGCCGTCACAGAGTGCTTTTAATTCATCAATCTTAATCATAGCTTCCCCCCTTGCTTGTGTTGATATTAACAGCCATTAAATCGCCAGCTAAAGCTGGCATTTTGTTATGACTAGAGTGTCTTTAGCTGGTCTTTTTCAATAGTCTGAAAGTATTGCGGTTATCGTGTGAATGGTATTCTATTTTGTCTGAAAGCTGCTGAATGATTTTGAGTCCCCTACGGCTTTGTAACCAGGTGCTTGGGTCGCATGCGAGAGGTTCAATAAAGTCCATTTTAGGTAGGTCATCAAGCAGATTTTTGGGTATCGAGTCGCCATAATCTGCGACTTCAATAATTAACTGTTTTGTGTCATTTACGTAAGAGCTAATTTCAAACTGTGCCCCATCAAGGTTAGCGTAGGCATGCTCAAATACGTTATTCACGAGTTCTACAAGGCACAGCTCCATCTGCCCGATAAGGGCTGTATCCAAGCCGAGTGAGTACCAAAAGGGCAGGATATCGGAGGCAACAGTGCGGGATGCCTCCAGGCTGCTTGAGTATTGTTGGTAAAACGTCCTTGTGTTCACATTAACCTCCCTTATTACCGCTGCGATAAAAGGGAGACGCATTGAAGATAGGCTGTACTTCTGTGCCTTTTCCTGCAGCGAGTGTCATTCCTTTCATCAAGCTATCCTTTTAAGCGTTTGCTGTTAGCGCATCTTCTATGGTTGCATGGCTCACTATCAGCTTGTCTATTCGAGTTAACTTGAGCAAATCTAGGATCGGTTTCTGTGGGTTAATGATACTGATTTTAGTGTTGCGCAACATCTTATAGGTGCCCATGATGGCTCCTAGTCCGCTACTGTCCATAAAGCGCACATCACTCATATCAAGGAGTAAATGCTCGCGTAGGTTATCTTTTAGTTTTCCGAGTTCAACATGGAAACTGGCAGTCAGCTTGGCGTCAAACCTAGCCTCTTTAATTCGGATCACCGTGTATTGGTTTTTCGCAATTATATCGAAGTGCATGCTGTTTCCTTGATTAGCTTCCATTCCATTCAAATGCCAACAAGCTGATGTCATCATCGAACTGTGTTGTGCCTGACCAGTTGTTTAATTCCTCTACTATGGTGTTACTTTGCTTGCTAATTGTCAGCTTGGACAGCTGTTGAATTTGCAGCGCTAACCTTTGCTCTGAGTATTGTTCTTTATCTGTAGATTCCGCTTCGGTAATACCATCAGAGTAGAGAAATATGCGATCGCCTACGCTCAATTGGATCTGTTCGGTTTGGTAGCTAGCAAAATCGAACATACCGGCGACAAAGCTCTCTTGTTGTATAAAGCGGCATATTTGTTGCGATGTTTGCTGCCAGATCATTGGAGGGTGACCAGCAAAGGCGTAGTTTAATTGTCCGGTTTTGGTATTCAGCACGGCGTAAATCATAGTGAAGTAGAGGTTATTATCGCCTTGATTAATATAACTCTGATTAAGCCTAGCGAGCACTTCACTGGGCTCTCTTAAGCGATAAAAAGGGTCGCTATCTTGTTGGTGTTTTACATGCGAGTTGCTGCTAGAGTCGATACTTTGCTGGATTGCAAAAGACATCAATGCTGATTTTACTCCGTGGCCAGCGACATCAAAGAGGTAAACGGCGATATGGTCTTCATCTAGCGGCATACATCCGAGCATATCGCCACCAATTTGAGCACTCGGTATATGAGTGTAGTGCAGCTCAACGCCAGGGAATTTTTTTTGGCTAGGTAACATCCGCTGGATCAATAAGCTGGCCGAATCGAGATCTTGGCGTATGGTGGCATAAGCTTGGTCTAGTTCAATATTTTTGGCAACTAACTGGTTGTGTAGTTCTAGACTCCTAAATCCCGCTTTAAGGCGAGCATCTAGCTCATTGATATTAGTATCTTTAGCGACAAAATCATCGGCGCCAGCGTTAATGCCTTCGACAATTGATTCTTGATCATCACGTCCTGAGAGCAAAACAAAAAAAATATAACGGTTATAGTCGGGGGATTTTAAGTGATAACACAGTTCTATGCCGTTTAAATCAGGCATCATCCAGTCACTTAAGACAAGCTGAATAGAAGGGTGCTTTTCGAGTTGAGTGAGTGCATCAAGGCCATTGATAGCGTTAATGACATGGTAACCTCGGGAGGAGAGCATTTTTGTCATCAGTAGCAGCATGACCTTATTATCCTCTACGAGTAGGATCTCTTTGCTCAAATCATCAGCCTCCTTGCTGCATTCGTTACTGAGTCCATTTTATATTCAGTTTTCGACAAGTATTCTTACTTTTCAAAAGTCTAGTCGTGAATGTTAAATACGACAAGGGTGCGGCACTGAAGGCGTGGAAAATAACGTTATGACAATAGGTTAGCTTTATATTTTGCTTAAATGATATCGCGCTTAGTAAAATTGACTAATCTTTTGTGGTAACTTTTATGCGTTGGTGGCGGTTAGAGCAAGCTTCGGGGGGCTTACCTGGCGCAGGATGACGTTCGCAGAGTAAATGACGAATAGCCATAATAGGGTGAGGTAGTAGCATTCTAGGGCCTGCGAAAATCATGATCTCGCGCGCCTTGGCTTTCATATGAGGCTTATAGCAGTGTACTGGGCACTTGTTACAGGTTGGCTTATCTTGACCATAGGGGCATCTATCAAGGCGAGTATGGGCGTATTCGATAAAGTCTTCACACTCTTCGCAAGGGTGAGATCCCGCTTCCTTATGGTGCGCCTTACAGTAGATTTTCACCATAGCTGAAATCGTCTCAAACTCTCTGAGAAGTTTGCCACTGAGTAGTTGTGCAAATGCCATGGGATACCTTAGTAAGTTACTTGGTTATTATCATCATAAAAGGGTTCGCTTTTGCTGACAAAATATTAGCTTCAAACTTTGAAGGTGTGCACAAAATAGTGCTTTAAGCTAATCAAGAAAAACGGTTTATCACTTCAAGCTAATGTTTTTTTAGTTTATCCCCAAAGCGATATATTAAAATATGCTTGTCAGAATCATTTGCGCTGGATTAAAATCCGCCGCGGTGTTTGATGGTGTAATTTTCCTCATAAAACATTATTGATGAAGGAGGCAATCTACCTCGTGATATAGTGAGATTGTCTAGCGTTGAGATTGATTACAATGGGGCCTTAAATTCAGGGCTTTATCATTTCTCGGTGGCTTAAAGTCACTGACCTCTCCGACTCAAGCAAAGGTAAAATTAACTTCCAATATCGCCTTAAATAAGTCGATATTAAGTTTGCAGTAAACACTAAAACCACTTTATTCAAGGGGATATTACTTATTATTCCCTTAGGTTGGCTGTGCGCCGAACTAGGCTTTCAGCTCATATTGATGTGGCATTACTTGTAGAATGATAATTGACTTTAAGATCCCCCCCTTTGATGACGCGTGTAAAAATAAGACGAACAAGTTTTAAGGTAAGCTTAATGGCGACCTCTGCACTACTGCTAGTGAGCACTCTGCTACCTGCTATTGTTACAGCGAACCCAATAGAGGATGGCAGCGTCATTGGGTCATCAATGGAAATTATTGAGGTGCGTGGCATTCAGGCCTCCATGAAGGCCTCTATTAATACTAAAAGGTTCTCCAATGCTGTTGTCGATGCGGTAACCGCAGAAGATATAGGTAAATTCCCTGACAGCGATGTGGGTGAGTCTTTGGCGCGAATGCCCGGTGTTTCGGTTAATCGTCAATTTGGCCAGGGTCAGCAAGTGTCTATTCGTGGCGCATCTAATCAGTTAACCAGTACTTTGTTAAATGGTCACTCTGTTGCATCGACAGGTTGGTTTGACCAACAAACAACTGATCGTAGTTTTAATTACTCTTTGTTACCGCCTGAAATAATAGGTGAAATAGAGGTTTATAAATCTTCTCAAGCCGATATTACCGAAGGTGGGATCGGTGGTACCGTTATCATTAATACCCGCAAGCCGTTGGATTTAGATACTAACTCAATTTTCTTTAGCAGTAAGCAAGACTATGGCACCGTTTCTGAGCAAGTAGACCCTGAATTTTCTGGTTTGTATAGCTGGAAAAATAGCACCGATAGCTTAGGTGTGCTGCTCGCGGTAGCAGATGCCAACACTCATTATCAGCGTAATGGGATCGAATCAAGCATCGGCTGGGGAGAGATAGTGCCGACGACGTTCGAGCAGCAGCGTGAGCGCTCTGCTATTAATGCGGTGTTGCAGTACCGGCCAACAGACGAATTGGAGCTTGGCTTCAATTTCATGAGTCTTGATATGCAAGCCAACAATGCCAATACGTCGTTATTTTTGATGTTTCCTGATGATAAAGAGGCTGCTTGCGAGCAAAGAAATGAGGCCGGAACCTGTATCTTATATCGTCGTAATGCCGATGATGCTAACCCGGCCTGGGCGCAAACATGGGTGCGCGAATCGAGCATGGATTCCAATACTTATGACTTTGATTTTAAGTATGAAACGGATGACTATACGGTAGATGGTGTACTGGGTAATACTCGCTCAGAAGGGGGAACCAACACGACAGCTAATTACGGTTTTTGGTTGGGGCAGGCCAGCGATTTTGCAGGCACTTATGATGCCCGCAGTGATGTGATAAATATCGATATAGCGAACAACTCATTTACGGCAGAGGACTTTAATGGCCCCTTGGCTCCAGAAAGTTGGTCGCTGCGTAAACAACCCAACTCAGATGAAGAGACTTACCTTAAGTTAAACCTTACATTTCCTGTAGAGCTTGGCTTTATCAACACAATTAAAACCGGAGTAAGCTGGGCTGAACATGACGTTAAACAGGAGTCTTTTGAAGGCATAGTTAACCCCGAGATTATCGCAAAAAATGCATCTGCGTACTACTCTGGTACGGTTTCATCAGGAGGCGGCTTTACTCTGCCGAAACCTATTTTTGATACCATGCTCAACGATGCCAAGGCTGCAATCACTGGCTTTGATAGTAATGGTCAGGTATATAAGTCGGGTTACGGTACCATTAACGAAACCAACCTAGCCTTATATTTGATGGCTAACTTCGCATCTGAGCGTGTTAGAGGCAATATCGGGCTTCGCTATATCTCGACCAATGTCGCTTCGGATTATTACCAGCTTACCTCAGAGGGTACTTACGCTGATGATTTGAGTACATTAGGGGCAAACTATCGTGATTTACTACCAAGTATCAATGTTGCATTTGAGGCCACTGATGATGTCATTATCCGAGCGGCGGCATCTAAAGTCATTTCTCGACCCAATTATGACGATATGTTCGCCTCTTCTGCACTATCGGGCTATGGCGATGGCATTCCGAATAACGAAGTAATCGATCAAGGTAATATCGCTCTAGAGCCGTTTAAAGCGATACAGGCCGAGCTGGGCGTGGAGTGGTACTTCAGCCCTGAAGGAATCATATCAGCGACTTATTTTGTTAAAGATATCAACTCGTTTATCACCTCAGAGCAATTATTAGATCAAAGTGTGGGCATTGTTGATCCTGACTCTGGTGAAGATAGTTGGACTGTTTCTAACAAGAAAAATGGCTCAGGTGGGCTTATACAAGGTGTTGAACTACAGCTTCAAAATGGGTTCGAAAACGGATTGGGTTATGCAGCAAATTACACTTTTGCTGATTCACATGCACCTGCTGAATATTATCCTGATCAAGTTGATGTGTTTTCAGATTCATCAAGGCATGCGGTTAACTTAGTGGGTTATTATGAGCGAGATAGCTTCTCTGCCCGCTTAGCTTATAACTGGCGTAGCGCCTATATGATCCGTGAGTTACCAGGTTATTACGGTAATCGTGAGCATCAAGCTTATGGCACGGTCGATTTTAGTAGCACTTTTGATATAACCGAATATTTTTCGCTAACTTTTGAAGTGGTTAACTTGTTTGAAGAAGATAGCATTCAGCTTGGGGTGGCATCTGATTTCGCTGAAGTTAAGCCTGAATTTAAAAACAATTATCCTGTATTTAGTGCCGAAGGAGAGGCGCGTTATAAATTAGGTGTAGCGGTTCGATTCTAGATCTCGAGTATCCATCCTTTCGTGGGCCACTGCAGGCTAATTGAGTATTATTTTTGATTTTGAGCTAACACAAAGTGGCTCGGAACAGACCAGAAACAAGAGAAATAGAATGAACGTCGCTTTCTTTGCACTTTATTGTTGGGCTAATAATGTAGGGCTTAATGCTAGCACTACAATCGGTGCTAACTCATGATGTTTAGTCAAATGTTGGCAAGAGTGTGTAATTGGAGTAAAGGGTCGAAACTCTATTTGACCGATCTTGCTGCGATTGCGCTGTTGCTGTTACCGATAACACTAGCCAACTCGTTAGCTATGCTATTAGGCCATGCCTTTAGAGTGATGGAGATTAATTACGTTTCAGAGCTACTCTTTTATATTTCAAATATCTTAATTAATCTTTACCCAACAACATTTTGTATTGTTGCGAGTTATTACCTTTCGCAAAAAGCTAACGCATCCAGTGCAATATTTATCATCTATGCCTTGCTTCTGTTTTATATTTTGTCCATAGAGCATCTAGATTTTTCAACCAGTTATTCATTGCCAAACAATCCACTATTGGCGTTATTAAGCGCTATAGTGACGTATTTATACTATTTATATTTTCCGATCCGGCTGTTAGATCCTAACTCGTTTGATTTTGCTTCTCGATTAATAAAATATATTGTGCATATTTTTTGTTTTTGCTTGATTGCATTGCTGCTGTCGCAATTAGCGACCTATACAGGGTTTTCTGTTAAATCAGTTATTTTGTCATTAGGACTGGATCCTATGACGTTTACTGGTGGTTTGTTATATCAAGCGTTTCTTGGCATCTTGGGTGCAGTTGGTATCAACGGGCACAATATGTTGTTTACTATCAAGCAGCAAATCTATGCCGATACCCTAGCGAATATTGAAGCTTGGCGTGCCGGAGAAGCTTCAATCAATATCATTAGCCAAGGCTTCTATGACGCATTTTTGTCAATGGGAGGCTCAGGTAACTGCATAAGCTTATTACTCTGCGTGCTTATCTTTAGCCAAAAATACAACCACAAGATGCTGGCAATCGTTGCCATACCTATGGTCATGTTTAATATTAATGAAGTGTTATTATTTGGCCTGCCAATCCTGTTTAATCCGATCATGATCATTCCATTTATTCTTGTCCCTTTGGTCAGCTTTGTGATCGTGTATGCTTGTATTGCATTAGGTATCGTCTCTCCCGTTGTTAGTATTGTTAATTGGCTAACACCGCCTATTTTTAGTGGTTACTTCGCTATGGGAGAGCAGTTAGATGGTGCTGTTTTGCAATTAGTCGTTATTATTATCGGCATTTTTATCTACCGACCATTTTACCTGGCCTACGTTGGTAAACACTTGATTTCGGTTGATCCCAATACTCGTTACGCTGCAGCTGAGGGCTCTATTTTTAATCATGTATTGCGCAGTGTAAGGGACTCAACCAACGACAATATTACTCAATCTTCAGTGCAGAATCGGGTAGCGAAGATTTTAAGAGAAGGTACTCTGGTGATGTTTTACCAGAAAATACAATCTGTTCATGATAAATCACACTATAACTACGAGGCATTAATTCGTTATATAGATGATAAAGGGATGCTTTGTCCGCCAGTATTCATTGCTGACTTTCAATTACTCAAAGCGATGCCAATGTTAGATAAAATGGTTATTGAGTTGGTATTACAAGATATGCAGAAAATAGAGTTACCTGTAGGGGGGCGTATATCCATTAACGTATCTGTCGCCTCCATCGAGGAGCCTGATTTTGTGTCGCATTTACTGTCTAGATTAGAGTACTACGCTATTTCACCGTCTAAGGTAGAAATCGAAATTACAGAGGAAGCGATGTTAAGTGACAAGGTTTACTTAACTCGAGTAATGACCGAGCTTCAGGCGCAAGACATCGCTATCTCAATGGATGACTTTGGTTCAGGCTACGCTTCATTTCCTCACCTACTCAAGTACCCATTCAATAAAGTTAAAATTGACAGGTCGTTATTATTGGATGCGACATCGAGTAAAGGAAAAGAGATCTATAAGTTAGTTGCAAAGCTTGGCCAAATTGCTAACTGTAAAGTCGTTGCCGAAGGAGTAGAAACACAGCAGGAATATCAATTTATCCAAAGTTGTGGTGTTGATTTAGTCCAAGGTTTTTATTTTGCTAAGCCTTTACCCCTTGAAAAGTTGTGCTATCAGGATAGTTAGTGCTTTGTTTATTTATGTTTTGTAACACCTAAAAAAGCGATTATTTTTGATACCCGATAAAAAAATGATATAAATAGTTGATTTTATAAAAGACAATGCATTAATAATAACGTTTAAATTTTGCACATTTTAGCTACACAAACGCGTGTATTAAATGTGTTCGTGGCTAACCCATGGTGGAAAACAATGAAAGAAATAATCATTATACTGCTGATTGTAGTAGGTTTTTATCTTTACAATCGCACTCAAAAAGCGGCTAAAGCTGAAAAAGAGCAGGCAGCTAAGCGCTCTGAAGAGGCTCAAGATGCAGCCGAGAGTGAGATGAAAGATATCACTCCAGAGACAACAGAAGAGGTATCGACGCCCACCGTAGATGGGGTGAGCTTTGAGTCTAAGGTTGATCATGAAGCTGAAGTGAAACAAGCTGCAGTTGAGCCAGAGCCAGAGCCAAAATTAGAATCGGTTGTTGAAGCCCAAGCAGAGCCAGTGTCTGAGCCATTCTCTGAGGTTGAAGAAAAAGTTCAGCCTGTGGCGGCACTAGAGCCAGAATCAGTATCTGAACCTGAGATACTAGCTAAGGCAGAAGTTGAAGTTAAAGCTGAGCCGGAAGTAAAAGCTAAGCCAAGCGTTGAACTTGAGCTAGAAGTTAAATCAGAAGTTCACGCAGAAGCTAAACCAGAAGCTAAACCAGAAGCTAAACCAGAAGCTAAACCAGAAGCTAAACCAGAAGCTAAACCAGAAGCTAAACCAGAA